>JAYSCA010000150.1:0-6321 GCA_041915165.1 Ideonella sp. | reverse complement strand
AGTTCCGCATCGGCCAGGGCCGCCGGCCCCTGGGCCAGCAGCTTCTCCCGCGGGCGCAGGGCCGCGGGCAGATCCTTCAATGACATCCACGCCTCCCCGGGGGCGATCCGGCCGCCCCGTAAAATCGGCGCAGACTATCAGCGCGAGCTTCACCCTGTGAATACCATCCAGCCGGGATCCTTCCTCACCTTGCACTACCGTCTGGCCGGGCCGGACGGTGCGGACGTGGTGACTACCTTCAACGACCAGCCCGCCACCCTGACGCTGGGGACGGGGCAGCTGGCGCCGGCCATCGAAGCCCGCCTGCTGGGGCTGGAGGAGGGCACGCGCACCAGCTTCACGCTGGGGCCGGGCGAGGCCTTTGGCGAGCGCAACCCGGAGATGATCCAGCGGGTGAGCCTGGCGCTGCTGCGCGAGCACGGCGACCCGGAAGCCGAGTACCAGGTGGGTGACGTGGTCGAGTTCCCGACCCCGGACGGCCAGGGCCGCTTTGCCGGCGTGGTGCGCGAGGTCGGCGCCGACAGCGCGGTGTTCGACTTCAACCACCCGCTGGCGGGGCAGGTGGTGACCTTCGAGGTCCAGGTGATCGGGGTGCTTTGAGATGAGCCCCATCGCAGCCCTGAACGCCCAGCCGGGTGACATCGTGCTGGCCGAGCCGCGCGGCTTCTGCGCCGGCGTGGACCGGGCCATCGAGATCGTCGAGCGCGCGCTGAAGATCCACGGCGCGCCCATCTACGTGCGCCACGAGATCGTCCACAACACCTACGTGGTCAACGACCTGAAGGCCAAGGGCGCGATCTTCATCGAAGACCTGGCCGACGTGCCGGCCGGTGCGACGCTGGTGTTCTCGGCCCACGGCGTGCCCAAGGCGGTGGAGGACGAAGCCGCGGCGCGCGGCTTCCGTGTCTTCGACGCCACCTGTCCGCTGGTGACCAAGGTGCATGTGGAAGTGGCCAAGCTCTCGAAGGAGGGCTACCAGTTCATCATGATCGGCCACAAGGGCCACCCCGAGGTGGAAGGCACCATGGGCCAGCTGCACGGGGGCATCTTCCTGGTGGAAGACGTGGCCGATGTGGCGACCGTGCCGGTGACCCGCCCGGACAAGCTGGCGGTGGTCACCCAGACCACGCTGAGCGTGGACGACGCGGCCGAGATCCTGGCCGCGGTGAAGGCCCGTTTCCCGCTGGTGCGCGAGCCCAAGAAGCAGGACATCTGCTACGCCACGCAGAACCGGCAGGACGCGGTCAAGGTGCTGGCGCCCGCGGTGGACGTGGTGATCGTGGTGGGCAGCCCCACCAGCTCCAACAGCAACCGGCTGCGCGAACTCGCCCAGCGCCTGGGCACGCCGGCCTACATGGTCGATTCGGCGGCCGACCTGCGCACCGAATGGCTGGTCGACCGGCCCCGCGTGGGGCTGACCGCCGGGGCCTCGGCACCCGACGTGCTGGTGCAGGCCGTGATCGCCCGGCTCAAGAGCCTGGGTTCGGTGTCGGTGCGGCACATGCCGGGCGTCAAGGAGACCACCGAGTTCCCGCTGCCCAAGGGTCTGGGGGACAAGTCCATGGCCGAGTTCGTCGCGTCGCGATCCTGAGCGCCGTCACCGCCGATCGCGATCGAGGGGCCGGCGCCACTGCGCACGCCCCTCTGCCTACAATTTCAAGCATCTCCTGAAAGAACACACCATGCTCGACATCAGCCTGTTGCGGCGCGACCTGGACGCCGTCGTGGCCCGCCTGCAGACCCGCAAGAACCCCCAGCCCTTCTTGGACGTGGACCGTTTCACCGCCCTGGAAGGCGAGCGCAAGCAGCTGCAGGTGCGCACCCAGGAACTGCAGGCCAAGCGCAACACCCTGTCCAAGCAGATCGGCATGCTCAAGGGTAAGGCCGCCAAGGGCGAGGACACCGCGGCTGAGGTGAGCACGCTGATGGCCGAGGTCAATGCCATCGCCGATGAGATGACCAGCGGCGCCAGCCGGCTGGACGCCCTGCAGGCCGAGATGACCGAGATGCTGCTGGGCGTGCCCAACCTGCCGCAGGCCGATGTGCCGGTGGGCCCGGACGAGACGGCCAACGTGGAAGTGCGCCGCTGGGGCACGCCGCGCGCCTTCGACTTCCCGGTCAAGGACCATGTGGACCTGGGCGCGCCGCTGGGGCTGGACTTCGAGACCGGCAGCAAGCTCAGCGGTTCGCGCTTCAGCTTCATGAAGGGCCCGGTGGCCCGGCTGCACCGCGCGCTCGCCCAGTTCATGCTGGACCTGCACACCACGCGCCACGGCTACACCGAGTGCTACACGCCCTACATCGTGCACGGCAAGACCATGCAGGGCACCGGTCAGTTGCCCAAGTTCGAGCAGGACCTGTTCCACGTCACCTCGGGCGCGGCCGAAGACGCCAGCAGCAAGTGGTACATGATCCCGACCGCCGAGGTCACGCTGACCAACACGGTGGCCGACACCATCCTGGCGGCCGATGAGCTGCCGATCAAGCTGACCGCCCACAGCCCCTGCTTCCGCTCGGAAGCCGGCTCGGCCGGCCGCGACACCCGCGGCCTGATCCGCCAGCACCAGTTCGACAAGGTCGAGATGGTGCAGATCGTCGCCCCCGAGCACAGCAACGCCGCGCTGGAGGAGATGACCGGCCACGCCGAGGCCGTGCTGCAGGCGCTGGGCCTGCCTTACCGGGTGGTGCAGCTGTGCACCGGCGACATGGGCTTTGGCTCCAGCAAGACCTACGACCTGGAAGTGTGGGTGCCGGCGCAGGGCACCTACCGCGAGATCAGCTCCTGCTCGAACATGGGCGATTTCCAGGCCCGCCGCATGCAGGCCCGCTTCAAGAACGCCCAGGGCAAGACCGAGCTGGTCCACACCCTCAACGGCTCAGGGCTCGCGGTCGGCCGCACCCTGGTGGCGTTGATCGAGAATTACCAGCAGGCCGATGGCAGCATCACCATCCCCGAGGCGCTGCGCCCCTACCTGGGTGGCGTGGCGGTGCTGACCGCCTGAGCGCCGTTTGTCCGCGCCCGCGCTGCTGAACGCTGACACCCACGCCGCGCTGCCGCCGCTGGCGCGCGCGGTGCTGGCGGCGTTGGCGCTGGGGGGCGTGCCGCGCCCGCGCAGCTGGGTCTTCGAGGCCCTGGCCGAGCCCGGCCTGCGGGAGCCGGACACCCGTCGCCCCACCCAGGAGCAGGTGCGTGAAGCCCTGCAGACCCTGGCCCAGGGCGGCTGGGCGGTGCAAGACTTGCGCCGCACCGGGTATTGGGCGCCCGCCCCGGCGGCGCTGCCGCTGGCCTGGCGCACCCTGCTGGACCAGGCGCGGGCCGAGACACTGCGCGACACCCTGGCGCGCTGTGATGGCTACCCCTTGCTGGCCCTCAGCCGCTACGGCCCCAGCCAGCTGCCGTCGGTCGATGCGGCGGTGGCGCGCCTGCGGCTGGAGGCCCTGACCGGCGCCGGCCGGGCCGAACTCCATTCACTGGAACCCCGGCTGCCCTGGGGCTGCGAGCGGCTGGACCAGATCCTGCCGCTGGCGGTCGGCCCGGTGCTAGTCGATGGCCTGGCCGAGCTGCTGGCGCCCGAGGTCTGCGCGCTGGCGCTGCAAGAGGTCGTGGCCGGCTGCCTGAACCTGTTGCCGCCGCCGGAGGGCCTGGATCTGGACGCCTTGGTGGCCCGGCTGCTGACGGCCGCCGGCCCGGGGGAGGCGGCCGACCTCGGCGTGCTGCGCTGGACCTATGCCGAGTGGCTGTGCGCCCAGGGCCAGGCCGATGCGCTGGACGCCTGGCTGGCGCCCGCGCTGCAGTCCACCCACCGTCCGGATGACGCCGCCTTGCCCGGCCGCCAGGCCATGCGCACCGCGCTGGCGGCCGTGGCGCAGGCCCAGGCCGGGCGCTGGGACGCCTGCATCGACTTGGCCGAGCAGGCCCTGGCCGAGCTGCGCAAGCTGACCGGCCGCCGCACCCGGCTGCTGCCGGCGCAGGCCGGCACCGCCTATGCCCTGGCCTTGCTGGCGCGCGGCACGCCGACCGACTGGGAGACCGCGCTCAAGTTCAGCCTGGGCGAAGGCGGCAAGCGTGAACCGGTGCTGGACACGCCGTTTGGGTTCATCGCCTTGGCCATCCAGATGCGCCGGGGCGATGTCCGCCGCGAGCCGGGGCCGTTCCGGCCCTACACGCTGGGTGGCCGGGTGCAGGTGTCGCCGCTGGACCTGTGGCGCTGGCTGATGCGCGCCTGGCTGAAGGAAGGGGCCCAGCCCGAGACCCTGTCCGTGGCCGAACTGGAGGCCGCCGGCCAGCTGCGCCAGCGCCTGCTGGCGGCACGGTTGACGGTGGCAGTGGGGCAACTGGACGGGGCCTTGTGCGTGCTGCAGGGCGAGTCGCCACCCGCCGGCTTCTTCATTGCCGGCCCGCGCGAACACTGGCAGCAGGCTCTGGAGGCCTTGCGCGGCATCGTCGCGCCGGCCCCCGCCGAGGCCGCGCCCTCGGCCGAAACCCGGCTGCGCTGGGTGCTGGAGCTGGACGCCCGCGGCGGGGTGCTGGACCTGCTGGCGATGGAACAGCGGCATGGCGCGCGCGGCTGGGGCAAGCTCAAGGAGGTGCCGCTGTCCCGCCTGCAGCGCGGCGCGGAGGCGCTGTCTGCGGCCGATGCCGCGGTGGCCCGCACCCTGCAGCAGGAGAGCTATGGCCGCACGGTGCGCTTTGATCTGCCGGCGGCCGTCGCGGCCCTGGTGGGCCACCCCTCGCTGGCGCTGGCCGACGACCCCGAGCAGCTGGTGGACCTGCAGGAAGCTGGGGCCGAGCTGGAGGTGCTGCGCGAGGGCGAACGGCTGCGCGTGCGCCTGTGGCCCCCCATGCAGGTGGGCAGCGACGAAGCGCAGCCCCGCTGGGGGGGCAGCGCGGCCGAGCAGAAGCAATTAGAGGCCCTGCGGCTGATCTGCGTGGTGCGGGACGGCCCGCACCGGGCCCGGCTGGTGCGGCTCACGCCGGCCCAGAAGCGTGTGGCCCAGTTGCTGGGGCCCGAGGGCCTGGACATTCCGCCGCAGGGGGCCGATCAGCTGCAGCAGGTGCTGACCGGCCTGGGCTCGCACTTCCGCATCCACAGCGACGATGCGCAGACCGCCCAGGCCGCCCGCGAGGTGCCGGCCGACGCCCGCCTGCGGGCCGAGCTGGTGCCGGTGGGCGAGGGCCTGCAGCTGCGCCTGGTGGCCGCGCCGTTCGGGCCGGCCTGGGCGGCCGAAGGCCCGCGGCTGGTGCCGGGGGCGGGCCGGGCCCGGCTGGTGGCCACCCTGGGCGGTGAATCCCTGGGCGTGCAGCGGGACCTGGCGGCCGAGCGGGCCCATCTGGACACCGTGCTGCAGGCCTGCCCGCCGCTGTCCGCGGCTGCGGACGAGGCGCCGTGTGAATGGTCGCTGGACGATCCCGAACAGGCCCTGGCCGTGGTGGAGCGCCTGGGCACGCTCCACGCGCTGCAGGCCCTGGACTGGCCACAGGGCAAGGCTCTGAAGGTCGAGGGCAGTGGCCTGTCCGCGCTGACCCTGCGGGTGCACACCCGCCAGGAGTGGCTGGCGCTGGAGGGCGAGCTGGCCGTGGACGAGGAACTGGTGCTGGGCCTGCAACAGCTGCTGGCCTTGCAGAAGGGGCGCAAGAGCCGCTTCGTGCCGCTGGGCGAGGGCCGCTTCCTGGCCCTGACCCAGGAACTGCGCGAGCGGCTGGAGGCGCTGGCCACCGTGGCCGAAGCCCGCGCCGGCAAGGAGGGGCTGGCCAGCCTGCGCATTCCCAAGGTGGCCGCGCCCTGGCTGCAGCAGCTGACCCAGGACCTGGCCGTCACCGTGGACGAAGCCTTCGCGGCGCAGCTGGCCCGGCTGGACGAAGCCCGGGCCTGGGTGCCGGCGCTGCCGCGCACGCTGCAGGCCACCCTGCGGCCTTACCAGGAAGAGGGCTTCGAGTGGGCGATGCGCCTGTCCTATGCCGGCCTGGGGGCCTGCCTGGCCGACGACATGGGCTTGGGCAAGACGCTGCAGGCCCTGGCCGTGCTGCTGGCCCGCGCGGGCCAGGGCGCGGCGCTGGTGGTGGCTCCCACGTCGCTGGTCGGCAACTGGCGGGCCGAGGCGCGGCGCTTTGCCCCTTCGCTGGATGTGCAGGTCTATGGCGAGCCCGGCGCCGACCGAGCGGCCCAGCGGGCGCTGGACCGGCCGGGCCAGGTGCTGCTGGTGTCCTACGCCCTGCTGCAGCCGGAGGCCGAGGCCTTTGCCGCCCGGCCCTGGGCCACGCTGGTGCTGGACGAGGCGCAGGCGATCAAGAACGCCGCGGCCAAGCGCACCCAGGCCGTG
>JAYSCA010000149.1:0-6324 GCA_041915165.1 Ideonella sp. | reverse complement strand
ACCGCTTCTTCGACGCCCTCTCGGCCAGCCTGGCCGAGCAGCGCTGCGTCAAGCTGGTGCTGGGCAAGCCGCGGCGCGGCGGCTCGGACCTGGTGCGGGTGACGGCCCGGCCGCTGGTGCTGCGCGGCCAGCCCTGCCTGAGCCTGCTCTACCACCACGCCACCCGCGACATCACCAAGAACCCGCCGCTGGCCGAGGGCCTGGCCGCGGTGCAGGCCATGCTGGGCACCGAGTTCAGCCATGCCCACCTGTTCACCACCACCGAGGAGTGGCAGCTGATGGTGAGCAAGCGCGGGCGCATCGGCGTGACGCGCAAGGCCCTGCCGCAGGCCGGCGCGGTGCCGGCCGTGCCTGCGGGCCACGACCGCGAGAAGCATCGCTTCCTGAGCCTGGACCTGCCGTTTCTGGAGGACCTGGGCGTGACCGATGCGCAGCACCGCCTGGTGCCGGCGATGGCGCGCAAGTGGAAGCAGATCAACAAGTTCGTCGAGGTGCTGGACCACGCGCTGGAAGCGGCCAAGCTGCAGCCGCGCGAGGGGCGGGTCAGCGTGGTGGACTTCGGCTCCGGCAAGGGCTACCTGACCTTTGCGATGCACCACCACCTGGCGCACGCCCTTGGCTGGCAGGCGACGGTGACCGGGGTGGAGCTGCGCGAGGACCTGGTGAACCTGTGCAACGCGGCGGCGCTGCGCCGCCACATGGACGGCCTGTCCTTCGTCTGCGGTGATGTGCGCAGCCACGTGCCCGAACACCTGGACGTGATGGTGGCGCTGCACGCCTGCGACACGGCCACCGACTTCGCGCTGCACACCGGCATCCGCGCCGGTGCGTCCATCATCCTGACCGCGCCCTGCTGCCACAAGCAGATCCGCCCGCAGATGCAGCTGCCGCCACTGCTCAAGCCCATGCTGCAGCACGGCGTGCACCTGGGCCAGCAGGCCGAGATGGTGACCGACAGCCTGCGCGCGCTGCTGCTGGAGGCCAACGGCTATGACGCGCAGGTGTTCGAATTTGTGGCGCTGGAGCACACCAGCAAGAACAAGATGATCCTGGCGGTGCGGCGGCCGGCCGGCGTGCGGGTGGACGAGGCCCGGCGGGCCCAGGTGCTGGGGCAGATCGCCGAGATCAAGGCCTTCTACGGCATCCACGAGCACTGCCTGGAGAGCTTGCTGCAGGCCGATCTGCCGACCCCCTAGGCCGCAGGGGGCGCCGCGGATTGAACCAAAGCGGTGCGTGCTAGTCTGACCGGCTTCGCCGTCCCGGCGGCCGCGTCATGAGCGTGGCCCCGGGCTTTCACGAACCGACCCGTTCAGGATGCGACCTGTGCTGAAGTTGTCCACCCTTTCCCTGGCCGTGCTGGCGCTGTGCACGCTGCCGGCCTGCACCGTCACTGGCCCCACGGCGGCTGCGCCTGTGGCGGCGGTCGCGGCCAGCGCCGCCACCTTTGACCGCAGCGGCGAGGACCTCACCGTCCGGCCGCAAGACGATCTCTTCCGCGCCGCCAATGGCGACTGGCTGAAGAACACCCCCATCCCGGCCGACAAGGCCAGCTACGGCAACTTCAGCCAGATGGCCGACCGGGCCGACGCCCGCGTGCGCACGCTGGTCGAAGAGCTGTCCAAGGGCCAGTACCGGCCCGGCAGCAACGAACAGAAGATCGCCGCCTACTTCCGCGCCTTCACCGACGAGGCCGCGATGGACAAGGCGGGCAAGACGCCGCTGCAGCCGCTGCTGGCCCAGGCGCAGGGGCTGCGCAGCGCCGCCGACGTGGCCCGCCTGATGGGGCAGCTGCAGGGCGTGGCGTCGGTGCCGCTGGCGCTGGACGTGCAGCCCGATCCGAAGGCGCCGCAGATGAACCTGCCGCTGACCTGGCAGAGCGGCCTGGGCCTGCCCAACCGGGAGTACTACTTCTCCAAGGACGCCCGCATGGCCAAGGCCCGCGGCGCCTACCTGGCCTATCTGCAGACCCTGTTCCGCCTGCAAGGCGACCGGCGGCATGCCGCCCGCTCCGCCCGCGACGTGATGCAGCTGGAGACCCGGCTGGCCCAGGCCCAGTGGACCGAGGTGGCCAACCGTGACGCGCAAAAGACCTGGAACCCCCGGACCCGGGCCGAGCTGATCGCCCAGGCCCCAGGCCTGGACTGGGCCGGCTTCTTCCAGGCGGCCCACATGGGGGCGCTGGACCGGCTCAACGTCTCGCAGCCCGACTATGCGAAGGCGGTGGCCCAGGCCGTGCGCGAGGTGCCGGCCCGCACCTGGTCCCTGTACTACCAGGCCCGGCTGATGGACAGCTACGCCAACCTGTTGTCCAAGCCCTGGCGGGACGCGCGCTTCGCTTTCCGTGGCAAGGCGCTGCAGGGACGTGAGCAGCCCATGCCGCGCTGGCAGCAGGGCATTGACGCGCTGGACGCCGCGCTGGGCGAGGCCGTGGGCCAGCAGTACGTCGACCGCTACTTCCCGGCCGACCACAAGGCCCGGATGCAGCAGCTGGTGGCCAACCTGCTCAAGGCCTATGGCGACTCGATCGACGGCCTGAGCTGGATGAGCCCGGCCACCAAGGCCAAGGCGCGCGAGAAGCTGGCCAAGTACACGACCAAGATCGGCTACCCCGACACCTGGCGCGATTACAGCGGCCTGGTCGTCAAGGACGGCGACCCGGTGGGCAATGCCGAGCGGGCCGGGCAGTTCGAGCACCTGCGGGTGGCGGCGAAGATGGGCAAGCCGGTCGACCGCAGCGAGTGGTTGATGTCACCGCAGACGGTCAATGCCTACTACAACCCGGCGATGAACGAGATCGTGTTCCCGGCCGCCATCCTGGAGCCGCCGTTCTTCGACATGGCCGCCGACGATGCGGCCAACTACGGGGCCATCGGCGCCATCATCGGCCACGAGATCAGCCACGGCTTCGACGACCAGGGCGCGCAGTACGACGGCGATGGCCGGCTGGACAACTGGTGGACCCCGGAGGACGCCAAGGCCTTCAAGGCCCTGGGCGACCGGCTGGTGGCCCAGTACGCCGCCTACGAGCCCCTGCCGGGCCACAAGGTCAATGGCGAGCTGACGCTGGGCGAGAACATCGCCGACCTGTCCGGGCTGCAGATCGCCTACAAGGCCTGGCAGCTGTCGCTGAACGGCGCAACCCCGCCGGTGATCAATGGCTTGACCGGCGATCAGCGCTTCTTCTACAGCTTCGCCCACGCCTGGCGCTCGAAGTACCGCGACGAGCTGCAGCTGCAGCTGCTGACGGCCGACCCGCATTCGCCGCCGGAATTCCGCGCCAACGGCACGGTGATGAACCACGACGCCTTCGAGGCGGCCTTTGGCGTCAAGCCCGGTGACCGGATGTACAAGGCGCCGGCGGACCGGATCCGCATCTGGTGAGGTCTTCAGGCCGTCACGGACAGCGCGCTGTGCTGGGCCTGATGGGCCTGGTTGAGCGCGCTCTGCGTGGCATAGCGCTGGTTGCCGGAGGCCAGATCGGTGTCGGCGCTGTCGGTCGGGGTGGGGGCCACTTGGCGCGCCTGCTGGGCCACGCTGTGCGAGGCGGCGGCCAGCCGGGCCTGGCTGACGGCCAACTCACCCCGCAGCGTGTCCATGGCCTGCAGCGCCTGGTCCAGCTCGTGGTTGAGCCGGGCTTGGTCATCCCCGACCGGCTTCACGGGGGCGACTGCGGCCACACCCTGCACGGTCGGCGGGCTGGGAAGACTGGGCTGAATGGGGGCCACGGGGGCGGCGGGAACAGGCGAGATCAGCATGGTGAGTGCTCCATGGTTGGAATAAACGGGCAGGCCCCCCTCTTTTCCTGCGAGTTGCCTGCTACTTTGCCTGAAACTGCAGTGCTGAGTGTCGCGGGGGCCGTGAACTTTGTCGCGCCTTGCAGGTCTCCCAGGCGCCACCCCGTTCGGCATATCATGCGGACTCCAGGTGAGGGGCGCCGGTTCACCAGCGCCTTGCAGATGGCAACAGGCCAGCAATACAGGCCGCCTCACAATCCCGCGCGTCCTTGATTTACTTTGTCTGCAACAGACTGGACCTTCGAATGAAGAAAAGAACCCTGCTGGGCCTGATGGCCGGCCTTCCCCTGACCGGCGTGCTGTCCGCCTGCGGCGGCAACAACAGCGGCAGCACCAAGGTGCGCCTGCTCAACGCTAGCCCGGGCTACAGCAGTCTGGACCTGTACGTCGATGACTCGAAAAAGTGCAGCAGCGTGGCCTATGGCAGCGTGAGCGGCTATGCAGACTGCGACTCGGGGTCCTTTGCGACGGCGCTGACCTCGGCCGGCTCGAGCACCGAGCTGACCACCACCTCGCGCACCTACAGCAGCGACACCCACTACACCGTGGTGGCCTATGGCTGGTCCGGTTCCCTGAAGTCGGTGATGATCACCGAGAACCAGGACAGTGCCGACAGCGGCAAGATGTACTTCCGCGTCCTGAACACGGCCACCGACGCTGGCTCCGTGGACGTGTACCTGACCGCCTCGACCGATGACCTGGCCTCTTCGACGGCGGTGCAGTCGTCCGTGGGTGGCGGTTCCAGCTCGTCCTATGGCACCGTGGCCAGTGGCACCTACCGTCTGCGCGTCACGGCCGCCGGTGACAACACCACCCTGCTGCTGGACGTCGATGACGTCACTTTCGACAGCAAGGGCGTCTACAACCTGGTGCTGACCCCGACCACCGGCGGTGTGCTGGTGGGCGCGATCGTGCTGAAGCAGGAAGGCTCGGCCACCCAGTACACCAACACCCAAGCCCGGGTGCGCGTGATCTCGGCGCTGACGAGCGGCCAGAGCGTGAGCCTGTCGCTGGATTCGACCGCGATCGTCTCCGAAGTGACCTCGCCGGCGGTGCAGAGCCCGTACGAGCAGGTCACGGCGGGCACCTACGCGATCAATGCCTCGGTGGCCGGCAATTCGCTGAGCAGCAGCTCCATCACGCTGGCCGCCGGCAGCGACACCACGCTGGTCGTGACCGGCAGCTCGGTGGCTGACGCGAAGGTGACCGTGATCACCGATGACAACCGTCTGCCCACCACCTCGGGCTATTACAAGATCCGCCTGATTCACGCTTCCGACAGCTATGCCAGCTACCCGCTGACGCTGACCGTGAGCCTGAATGCGCTGTTCAGTGGCGTTCAGTTCGTGCCGACCCAGTACGCCTCCAGCACGGCGTCGACCTATGTCAGCAAGACGGCCGTGACGAACGCGGTGATCGGCGTGACGGCCCCGGCGGCCGGCACGACCATCTACAGCACGTCGACCAGCGATGGCGTCTCGCTGGCGTCGGCCGGCGTGTACACCATGTTCGTGTTGGACACGGCCAGCAACACGCCGACCGCACTGCTGTTGCAGGAGCGTTGATCCAGGCGCCCCGGTGGGCGCCCAAACAAAAGCCACCCCGCGGGGTGGCTTTTTTCATGCCCCTGACAGGGCCCGGACTCAGCCCAGCCGTCCGGCGCGAAAGTCCGCCACGGCCTGGAAGATCTCCTCCTGCGTGTTCATCACGAACGGGCCGTACTGGGCGATCGGCTCGCCCAGCGGCCGGCCGGCGATCAGCAGCACCCGGGCCTCGTCTGGCCCCGGGTTGGTCAGCGTGACGCCGTCGCTGCCCGGGGTGTTGGCCAGGATGGCCATGCGGCCGGCCACCACCTCGCGGGCTTCCGCCCCCAGCGTCACCCGGCCCCGGTAGGGGAAGGCGAAGGCGTTGAACAGCGGGTCCAGCGGCTGGCTGAACGAGGCCCCCGGCGCCAGGTGCAGGTCCAGGTAGAGCGGCTCGGTGTGGGCCCGCTCGATCGCGCCCACCACCTCGTGCGTGCGGCCGGCGATCACCCGTGCGGTCACGCCCTCGCCCCGCCATTCCGGGATGGCCTGGGTCGGGATGTCGCGGTACCAGGCCGGCACCATCTTGTCCTTGGCCGGCAGGTTCAGCCAGAGCTGGAAGCCCTCCATCCGGCCTTCCTCCTGCTCGGGCAGTTCGCTGTGGACCAGGCCGCGGCCGGCCGTCATCCATTGCACGCCGCCGTTCTCCAGCAGGCCCTCGTGGCCGGCCGAGTCGCGGTGGCGCATGCGGCCGGCGATCATGTAGGTCACCGTCTCGAAGCCGCGGTGCGGATGGTCCGGGAAGCCGGCGATGTAGTCGGCCGCCTCGTCCGAGCCGAAGTTGTCCAGCATCAGGAAGGGGTCCAGCCGGCGCTGCAGCTCGTGCGTGAGCACGCGGGTGAGCTTGACGCCGGCGCCATCCTGGGTGGCGACACCGGTCACCAGGCGTTCGACGGTGCGGGGGTGTTGGACAGCGGTCATGGCAACTCCTTGCGATGGGATGGGGG
>JAYSCA010000148.1:0-6380 GCA_041915165.1 Ideonella sp. | reverse complement strand
TGCTTGGCCCCGGCGGCGATCAACGCGCGCTGGCGCTCGTTCAAGGCCTCGAAGTCGTCGCGGCGCATGAAGACCTCGCCGCGAATCTCCAGCACGGCCGGCGTGGCGCCCATCAGCCGCAGCGGGATCTGGCCGATGGTGCGGATGTTCTGCGTCACATCCTCGCCGGTCTCGCCGTCGCCCCGGGTGGCGGCCTGCACCAGCACGCCGTGCTCGTAGCGCAGGTTCATCGCCAGGCCGTCGAACTTCAGCTCAGCGGCGTAGTCGATGGGCGCGGCCTCGTCGCCCAGCGCCAGCTGGCGGCGCACCCGGGCGTCAAAGGCCTGGGCGCCGCCCACCGTGGTGTCGGTCTCGGTGTAGATCGACAGCATGGGCACGGCGTGGCGCACCGGGGTGAAGCCGTCCAGCACCTGGCCCAGCACGCGCTGGGTGGGCGAATCAGGCGTGCGCAGCGCCGGGTACTGGGCCTCCAGCGCCTGCAGGCGCTGGAACAGCCGGTCGTACTCGGCATCCGGAATCTCAGGCGCATCCAGCACATAGTAGCGGTGCGCATGGTGGTGCAGCGCGGTGCGCAGCTGGGCGGCTTCGGTGCCGGCCTCGGCCGGCACCGGCGTCTCGTGGGTCGTCATGCGCTCAGCTGAACAGTCGTCGCGCGGCGGCCGTGCCGGCCGCCAGGTCATGCTCTTCCAGGGCCCGGTACAGGCGCTCCAGCTCCTGGCCGATGGTGGCGAAGGCGTGCAGCGTGATCGGCGAGCCGCGGTCGTCCACCAGCGTGGCGTCCAGGTCGTCGGCCAGACGGCGGGCACATTCCTGCCAGCTGGCAAAAGGCTCGACGCCCTCGGCCGTCTGCGCCACGTCCAGCGTCAGGTACAGGTCGCGCAGCGCGGCCTGGCCCGGATCTTCGGACAGCGCGGCCTGGGAGTCGAAGGACAGCACCAGGATGGGCGGCGCGCCCTCGTCGGCCGAGGGCAGCACCAGCCGCCCCGGCACCACGCCCGGCACAAAGCCGTGCCGCGCCGCGCACTGCTGGATGTAGCCCACCGACCAGGCCACCGAGTTGGCCCGCAACACCGCACCCAGCTGGGCGTCATGCTGGCTGGCGAAGGCGTCCAGCTCGCGGGCGCGCGCCACCACTTCCAGCATGTCCGGGAAGTCGGCCGTGGCGCCCAGCGCGTCGGCAAAGGGCTGGATCTTCTGCACGAACTCGGAGTATTCGATCTCGTTGAGCGCGCCGCTGCGGTTGGCCATCTGCAGACCGGCCTGGAACTCGCCGTAGCGCTGGCCCGGGCGCGGCAACTCCCATTCACCGCTGTCGGCGTTCAGGCCTTCCACCTGGAAGGGCTTGCCGCCGGCGCGCCGGGTGGGCGGCAGGTGCTGCAGCGCCAGCTCGCCGGTCACCGGCGCCTCGGGCGTCAGCGTGGCGATGGCGTCGATCAGCGCGTCGATGCGGATGCTGCGCCGCTGCGGCACCGGGCGGGCCGGCGTCTCGGCCAGGGTCGGCTCGGCCGGCGCCTCACCCTCGGCGGCGGGTTCGGCGGGCGTGCCGTCGCCCAGCGAGGGCTCGTGCCGTTCGCCCAGGTCGGGCAACGCGCGCGGGCTGGCCTTGCGCGCGGACCAGGCCCCGTGCACCACCACCCCCAGCAGCACCATGCCGGCCAGAATGGCCAGCCCCACGGTCAACGTCATGCCGCCTCCATCATGTTGACGGCGGCTTCCATGTCCACCGCCACGATGCGGGACACGCCTTGCTCTTGCATGGTCACCCCAATGAGCTGTTCGGCCATTTCCATGGCGATCTTGTTGTGCGAGATGAACAGGAACTGCGTGCCCTTGGTGGACATCTCGGCCACCAGCCGGGCATAGCGTTCCGTGTTGGCGTCGTCCAGCGGCGCGTCCACCTCGTCAAGCAGGCAGAACGGCGCTGGATTCAGCATGAAGATCGCGAACACCAGGGCGATCGCGGTCAGGGCCTTCTCACCGCCCGAGAGCAGGTGGATGGTCGAATTCTTCTTGCCCGGCGGCTGGGCCATCACCTGCACGCCCGCGTCCAGCACCTCGTCGCCGGTCATGATGAGCTTGGCCGTGCCACCGCCAAACAGGCTGGGGAACATGCGGCCAAAGCCCTCGTTGACCTGGTTGAAGGTGCTCATCAGCAGGTCGCGGGTTTCCAGGTCGATCTTGTGGATCGCGCCTTCCAGCGTGGTGATGGCGTCGGTCAGATCGGCGTTCTGCGCGTCCAGGAAGGTCTTGCGCTCGCGCGCGGCGGCCAGCTCGTCCAGCGCGGCCAGGTTGACCGCACCCAGGCTGGCGATCTCGCGGTTGATGCGGTCGATCTCGCTTTGCAGACCGTGCAGCCGCACCTGGCCCTCCTCGATGCCCTGGGCCAGGGCCGCCAGGTCCACCTCGGCGGCGGTCAGCTGTTCCAGGTACTGCTGCCCCCCCAGCGCGGCGGCCTGTTGTTCCAGCTGCAGCTTGGTGATGCGCTCGCGCAGCGGGTCCAGGCTGCGCTCGAAGGTGAGGCGCTGCTCGTCGGCCTGGCGCAGTTGCTGCGACAGCTCGTCGTACTGCATCCGGGTGGCGGCCAGGGCCTCTTCCTTCTCGGCCCGCACGGCCAGCGCTTCCTGCAGACCGGCCTGGGCCGCGGCGTCGTTGAAGCTGTCGAGCTCCTCGCGCAGCTGCTCGCCGCTGGTGATGTTGGCCTGGATCTGCTGCTGGGCGGTTTCGATGGCACGCTGCAACTCGCCCCGGCGCGAGGCCAGCGCGCGGGCCTGGAACTGGGCCTCCTGGGCCTGGCGCTCCAGCGCGCGCAGCTGTTCGCGCGCGCCCGAGAGCTTGCGCTCGGCCTGGATCACGCCCTCTTCCAGCTCGGCATGGCGCTCCTGGGTGTTGGCCAGCTCCATGTCCAGCTCTTCGAAGCGGGCCTCGCCGGTGGCGCGGCGCTCGTTGAGCTCGTCGAGCTGGCCATCGACCTCGGCCAGTTCCTCTTCCAGCTGGCCGCGCCGGGTGTTGGCGGCCTCGGCCTGCTGGCTGAGCTGCACCCACTGCACCTGCAGCTGGTGGGCCTGGGACTGGGTTTCGCTGGCTTCGCGCCGGGCCTGGGCCAGGCGCTGGGCGGCCTCGGTGTAGGCGGCCTCCAGCCGCACCAGCGCACTGCGGGCCTCGTCCACCAGCAGCGCCTGGGCACGGGTGCCGCGCTCCAGGTTCTCGATCTCCTGGGCCCGGCCCAGCAGGCCGGCCTGCTCGGAATCCTCGGCGTAGAAGTTCACCGCGAACGGCGAGACCGCATGGCCCTTCTGCGTGATCAGCAGCTCGCCGTGCTGCAGCTGGCTGCGGCGGGCCAGCGCGTCTTCCACGCTGCTGGCGGTGTAGACGCCGGTCAGCCACTCGGTCAGCAGGGCCTGCAGGCCGGCGTCGGCCACCTTCAGCAGCGCGGCCAGCGGGGCCATGCCGGCGGGGGCAGCGGACGGCGGTGTCACCGCGCCGGTCGGGGGCGAATAGAAGGCCAGCTTGGCCGGCGGTGCGTCCAGCTCGAAGGCCCGCACTGTCTCCAGCCGGCCCACCGAGAGCGCGTTGAGCCGTTCGCGCAGCGCCGATTCCAGCGCCACTTCCCAGCCGGACTCGATGTGCACCTTGGTCCACAGGCCTTGCAAGCCGTCCAGCCCGTGCTTGGCCAGCCAGGGCTTGAGCTTGCCTTCGGTCTGCACCTTGTCCTGCAGGGCGCGCAGCGCCTCCAGGCGGGCGGTCAGGTCGGCCTGCTTCGCGCTTTCGCGGTTGACCAGCGCCTGCTGGCTGCGGCGCTGCTCGTCCAGCGTGGGCAGCTGTTCGCCCAGCTCCTGCAGGCGGGCCTCGGCCTCGGCGCTGGCCTCCTCGGCCATGGCCAGGTCTTCGCGCAGGGCCGTCAGCCGTTCGCTGTCCGGCGCGGCCAGGCCCTGGCGCTCGCCGGCCAGGCGCTCGCGCCGGGATCGCAGGCCGCGGCTTTGCTCGTCGATGTTGCGGCTCTCGGCCGCCAGCACCTGGATCTGCTGCTGCACCTGGGCCACCACCGCACGCTGCGCGTTGGCCTGGGCCTGGGCGGCACGCACCGCCTCTTCATGCTGGGGCGAGGCACCGGCCTCTTCCTCGGCCTGGGCGGCCAGGATCTCGGCCTGCTCTTCAGCGGCCGCGATCTGCTCGGCGATGGTTTCCTGTTCGGCCAGCGCCTCTTCGCGGCGCTGTTCCCACTGCTCGTTCTGGGCCTTCAGCTCGGCCAGCCGGGCTTCGGCCCGCTGGCGGCCTTCCACGACGTAGCGGATGCGCTCCTCCAGCCGGCTGACCTCCAGCGAGGCCTGGGCCAGATCGCCCTGGCGGGCGTGCAGCGCGTCGGACGCCTCGTAATGGGCCTGACGGATGGTTTCCAGCTGGGCCTCGACGTGGCGCAGCTCGGCCAGGCGGGCCTCCAGCGCGTTGGTGGCCTCCAGCATGGCCAGCTTGACCCGCTCCTCCTCGGCCGCCGCGTCGCGGTGCTTGAGGAACCAGAGCTGGTGCAGCTTGAGCGTGCCCTGCTCCTGCAGGCCGCGGTAACGGGTGGCCACCTCGGCCTGGTGTTCCAGCTTGTCGAGGTTGGCGTTGAGCTCGCGCAGGATGTCCTCGACCCGGGTCAGGTTCTCGCGCGTGTCCCGCAGACGGTTCTCGGTCTCGCGGCGGCGTTCCTTGTACTTGGAGACGCCGGCCGCCTCTTCCAAGAACAGCCGCAGTTCCTCGGGCTTGGACTCGATGATGCGGCTGATCGTGCCCTGGCCGATGATGGCGTAGGCGCGCGGGCCCAGGCCGGTGCCCAGGAACACGTCCTGCACGTCGCGCCGGCGCACCGCCTGGTTGTTGATGTAGTAGCTGCTGTTGCCGTCGCGGGTCAGCACCCGCTTGACGGCGATCTCGGCGTACTGGTTCCAGACGCCGCCGGCCCGGCCGCTCTCGTTGTTGAACACCAGTTCGACGCTGGCGCGACTGGCCGGCTTGCGGTTGCCCGAGCCGTTGAAGATCACGTCCTGCATGGATTCACCACGCAGTTCGCTGGCCTTGGATTCGCCCAGCACCCAGCGCACCGCGTCCATGATGTTGGACTTGCCGCAGCCATTGGGGCCCACCACGCCCACGCGCTGCCCCGGCAGCTGGAAGGTGGTGGGCTCGGCGAAGGACTTGAAGCCGGAGAGCTTGATCTGGTTGAGCCGCATGCAGTGGGAAGGGCGCCAGCCCCGCAATGGGCCGGACCTCCTCGCTAAGCTGTTGATTTATGGGTATTTTTTGCCCAGTTTCGGGCATCGGGACTGCCCTGCATGATACCATCGCGGTCTTCCCCGTCCGGGCTGGTGCAGCAGCCCGATCCTGTTGTCTGGGCCGCCCGGCCATCCGCCGGCACCGGCCCTGTTTGCTTTGCGCATTGCGCATCCGCTGCCATGGCCCGTACCCCCGCCACCCCCAAGACGCCTGTGAAGACCCCCGCGAAGACCGCTTCGAAGCCCGCGGCCAAGCCGGCCCGCGCCGCCAAGGCCGCCGCCGCGGCCCCGAAGGAGCGCCCGATGCCGGTCAACCCGCCCAGCGCCCCGTCCAAGGAACTGCATGTGTTCCCCAACCCGGCGGCGGAACGCGACTACGTCATCCAGTTCCAGATCCCCGAGTTCACCTGCCACTGCCCGCTGACGGGCCAGCCCGATTTCGCGCACTTCGTGATCGACATGGTGGCCGACAAGCTGTGCATCGAGCTCAAGAGCCTGAAGATGTACATGTGGAGCTTCCGCAACGAGGGCGCGTTCCACGAAAAGGTCACCAACGACATCCTGACCAAGATCGTCCAGACCACCAACCCGCGCTATGTGCGCATCACCGCGCGCTGGTATGTGCGTGGCGGCATCTACACCAACGTGATCGCCGAGCACCGCAAGCGCGGCTGGAAGGGTGACGCCGTGGTGCCGGCCGCCCACCTGCCCCACGCCACCGGCCTTTGACGCCTTGCCCAAGCTCGCCCCGCGTGCGCCTGCGCCGGCCGTCCGCCCCCCGGTCTTCATCGGGCCGCCAGCGCCCGATGCGCAGGCCCGGCTGATGGGCTGCCTGGCGATCCGCCCGCCGTACCAGAAGTACGACGTGGCGGTGCGGCGCAGCCCGATCGACGGCTTCGGCGTGTTCGCGCTGGAGGCGGTGCCACACTGGCACAAGATCGGCGAGGTGCGGGGCGAGACCATCACCGTGGCCGAGGCCCGGCGCCGCGCCGCCACGCTGGCGCGCATCATGATCGTCGAGGTCTCGCACAAGACGGCGGTGGACCTGGCCCACTCCACCGACCCGATGCGCTTCACCAACCACAGCTGCCAGCCCAATGCGCGGCTGAGCATCGACGAGGGCCGCAT
>JAYSCA010000147.1:0-6390 GCA_041915165.1 Ideonella sp. | reverse complement strand
TTGATTTCACGATGCGATACGATGCTGATCAAGAAACAACGCTCCAATCGGTGAAAACCCCAGGCCAAATCACGGCGCAGACCTCCAGGGAAGCCCGCTCCCCCTTTGATAATTCACGTCGATGCAATTTTTCCGTGATGCGTTTCCTCCCTGGCCTTCGGGGCGCCTGAACCGGGTGCTCCGCCGCTGGTGGAGCCGCCTGTCCCCTTCCCGCCAGGACCGTCTCGCCACCCTGGCACCGCTGAGCTCCGTGCTGCTGTTCCTGGCCGCCATCACGGTGGCCTTCTGGTACCTGCGCAATGAGGAAACCACCCGCGCCGCCGAACTGCTGCGGCGCGACACCGAAGTGGCCCAGCAGCAGATCCGTCTGCACCTGGTGGACAACCAGGAGCAACTCTTGCGCATTGCACGCGAGGTGGCTACCCGGGCGATCACCCCTGACCAGTTCGTGAACCAGGCGGCCAGCTTTCTACAGGCCCGCCCGGATGTGCGCTCGCTGGCCTGGCGCAATGCGCACGGCGAGCTGAAGGCGGCCCAGGCCCTGCAATCCGCGGCCGGGCTGGACGACAGCAACGATGCGGCGCCGGGCAGCCCTGCCAGCGGCGTGGCGGCGCCGCTGCCGCTGGCCGCCGAGGCCGCGTTTGATGCGGCCCGCAACAGCCGCCAGCCGGCCTATTCGCGGCCGTTCAAGGACCCGGACGGCCTGTGGCTGTTCCAGGTGCAGGTCCCGATCATCGACCGAGGCGCTTTTGCCGGCGTGCTGGTGGCCGAGTACGGGCTGGACGCGCTGCTGCGCAGCGTCGTGCCAGCCGAGGTCACCGGACGGCACCCGGTCAGCATCCTCGGGTCCGACTTCAGCCCCCTGGTCAGCACCGTCACCACCCTGCCCGGCCAGCGCGAGGCGCCGCCGTCGATGAGCATCGACCTGCCGCTGACCCCGGCGGCCAACGGCTTGGTGCTGCGCGGCCAGGGTTACCGGACTTCGGCCGGGCTGGTGGGCAACACCTTGTTCTGGATGGTGGTGGCCTTGTCGGCCCTGACGGTCTGGACCCTGCTGGCCACCTGGCGCCACATGCGGCGCCGGGCCCAGATCCAGAACGCGCTGATCAACGAGACCAACTTCCGGCGGGCGATGGAGAACTCCATGCTCACCGGCATGCGTGCCACGGACATGCATGGACGTGTCACCTACGTCAACCCGGCCTTCTGCGCGATGACCGGCTATGCCGAATCCGACCTGCTGGACATGCTGCCGCCCTTCCCCTACTGGCCCAGCGACCGGGTGGATGAGCACATGCGCATCTTCCAGCAGGAACTGCAGGGCCGCAGCCCGGCCGGCGGCATCGAGGTCAAGGTGCAGCGCAAGGATGGCTCGAACTTCGACGCCCGGCTGTATGTCTCGCCGCTGATCGACCCGCGCGGCCAGCAGACCGGCTGGATGACCTCGATGACCAACATCACCGAGGCCAAACGCATCCGCGACCAGCTCTCGGCCTCGCACGAGCGCTTCACCACCGTGCTGGAAGGACTGGATGCCGCGGTGTCGGTGCTGTCGGTGCAGCAAGGCGAGCTGCTGTTCGCCAACCGCTCCTACCGGCTCTGGTTCGGCGCCGACGCGCGCGGCCATGACTTGCTGGCCAACGGCGAAGCGGGCTACACCGAGATGCCGGAAGACGACGTCGACGCCATGTCCGGCCTGCCGACCCAGGAGCTGACCGACATCGGCACCCCCCCCCGTGAGGTGTATGTCGAATCGCTGCAGATGTGGTTCGATGTCCGCACCCGCTACCTGCAGTGGACCGACGGCCGCCTGGCCCAGATGCTGATCGCCACCGACATCACGGCCCGGCGGCGCATCGAGGAACAGGCCCAGCAGCAGGCCGAACGGGCCCAGGTCACGAGCCGGCTGGTCACGATGGGCGAGATGGCCTCCTCGGTGGCCCACGAGCTCAACCAGCCGCTGACGGCCATCACCAACTACTGCAACGGCATCGTCAGCCGGGTGCGCAACAACGCCATCACCACCGAAGAGCTGGTGGCCGCGCTGCAGAAGACGGCCCGCCAGGCCGAGCGGGCCGGTCAGGTCATCCACCGCATCCGGGCCTTCGTCAAGAAGAGCGAACCGCAGCGCCAACTGGCCAAGGCCCAGGACATCGTCGAGGACGCGGTGGAACTGGCTGGCATCGAGTTGCGCCGCCGCAAGGTCTCGATCCACACCTACGTGGCCCAGCGCCTGCCGCTGCTGCGGGTGGATCCGATCCTGATCGAGCAGGTGCTGATGAACCTGCTGAAGAACGCCGCTGAGGCCATCGACACCGCCGACATGCCCACCGAGCGGCGCCACATCGAGCTGCAGGTCGTGCCCCGTCAGTCCACCGAAGAAGGCCACGTCATCGAGTTCTCCGTCACCGATGCCGGCCCGGGCATGCGCGAGGACGTGATCTCGCGCCTGTTCGAAGCCTTCTTCTCCACCAAGGCCGAGGGCCTCGGTATCGGCCTGTCTTTGTGCCGCTCGATCATCGAGTCGCACCAGGGCCGGATGCGAGCCGAGAACCTCTACAATGGATCGACCGTGACCGGGTGCAGGTTCGCCTTCACCTTGCCGGTCGATCAGACTCCCCCTGCGGAGCGTCTGCCGGCATCTCGGGTGTCGTCCGCCGTTTCTGCGTCTAACCCTCACGCCGCTGCACCATGAGCCTGATTCCAAAAAAGGGTACTGTCTACGTCGTGGACGATGACGAGGCCGTTCGCGATTCCTTGCAATGGCTTCTGGAAGGCAAGGACTACCGCGTCAAGTGCTTCGAGTCCGCCGAGTCCTTCCTCTCGCGTTTCGATCCCCGCGAGGTGGCTTGCCTGATCACCGACATCCGGATGGAAGGCATGAGCGGCCTGGACCTGCAGGACCGCCTGCTGGAGCGCAAGAGCCCGCTGCCGGTCGTGTTCATCACCGGTCACGGCGACGTGCCGATGGCCGTGAACACGATGAAGAAGGGCGCGATGGATTTCATCGAGAAGCCCTTCAAGGAAGAGGAGCTGGTCGCCCTGGTCGAGCGGATGCTGGACTTGGCCCGCCAGGCCTTCTCCCAGTATCAGGAACAGGCCAGCCGAGACGCCCTGCTGTCGCGCCTGACCACGCGCGAAGCCCAGGTGCTGGAGCGCATCGTCGCCGGTCGCCTGAACAAGCAGATCGCCGACGACCTGGGCATCAGCATCAAGACGGTGGAGGCCCACCGGGCCAACATCATGGAAAAACTCAATGCGAACACCGTGGCCGATCTGCTCAAGATCGCCCTGGGCGCCACACACAAGGCCTGAGTCCACAGGCCGCATCGGGAACATGGGGCCTTCGAGGCCCCTTTCCCATTTTCGGCCCGCTGTTTTCGAACCGCCCTGCACCCGATCCTTCCCAGACTTGAAAGAGAACCGCCCATGACCGCCCAAGTGATCGACGGCAACGCCCTGTCCCGCCAACTCCGTGCCGAGGTCGCGCAGCGCGCGGCTGCCCTCACCGCCCAGGGTCACCCGCCCGGCCTGGCGGTCATCCTGGTCGGCGACGACCCCGCTTCGGCCGTCTATGTGCGCAACAAGGTCAAGGCCTGCCAGGACAGCGGCGTGCACTCGGTGTTCGAGAAGTACGACGCCAGCCTGACCGAGGCCGCGCTGCTGGAGCGCATCGCCGCGCTCAACGCCGATCCGACCATCCACGGCATCCTGGTGCAGATGCCCCTGCCCAAGCACATCGACCCGCACAAGGTGATCGAGGCGATCGCTACCGCCAAGGACGTGGATGGCTATTCGGTGCTGTCCGCCGGTGAGCTGATGGCGGGCCTGGAGGGCTTTCGCCCCTGCACGCCCTATGGCTGCATGAAGCTGATCGAGAGCACTGGCGTGTCGCTCAAGGGCAAGCATGCAGTGGTGATCGGCCGCAGCAACACCGTCGGCAAGCCGATGGCCCTGCTGCTCTTGCAAGCCAACGCCACCGTCACCATCTGCCACAGTGGCACCCCGGACCTGGGCTATCACACCCGCCAGGCCGACGTGGTGGTGGCGGCCGTGGGCCGCCGCAACACGCTGACCGGTGACATGGTCAAGCCCGGGGCCATCGTGATCGACGTGGGCATCAACCGCAATGACGAAGGCAAACTCTGTGGCGACGTGGACTTTGCTTCGGTCAGTGCCGTGGCTTCGCACCTCACCCCGGTGCCGGGTGGCGTGGGCCCGATGACCATCACGATGCTGCTGGTGAACACCCTGGAAGCCGCCGAACGGGCCGCCCGACAGGTTTGATAGGAAACGGCGCCACCGCGCCCTGGACAGGACTTTGCTGATGACCAATCCGCTGCTGGAAACCACCCCGCTCACCAACTTCGCGGCCGTGCGCCCTGAACATGTGACGCCGGCCATCGACGTGCTGCTGGCCGAGGCCAACGCCGCGCTGGACCGCGCGGTGGGGCCGGACGTACTGGCCGACTACGACGCGCTGTCGCTGGTGCTGGAAGTGCCGGTGGAACGTCTGGGCCGGGCCTGGGGCGTGGTCAACCACCTGGCGCATGTGGCTGACACCCCCGAGCTGCGGGCGGTGCATGCGGAGAACCTGCCCAAGATCACCGAGTTCTACACCCGCCAGGGCAGCGATGAGCGCCTGTACGCCAAGTACAAGGCCATCGCGGCCAGCCCGGCCGCGGCCACCCTGAGCCCGGCTCGCCGGCAGGCGCTGGCCCACGCGCTGCGCGACTTCCGCCTGGGCGGTGCCGACCTGCAGGGCGAGGCCAAGGCCCGCTTCATGGCCCTCCAGGACCGGATGGCCGAGCTGTCGCAGGCCTTCTCCAACCATGTGCTGGACGCCACCGACGCCTTTGCCCATTACGCCACCGCCGAGGAACTTGACGGCGTGCCGGCCGACGTGGTCGCCGCGGCCCGTGCCGCCGCCGAAGCCGAAGGCAAGCCCGGCCACAAGCTGACGCTGCACTTCCCGAGCTACTTCCCGGTGATGCAGTACGCCCGCAATCGGGCTCTACGTGAGACCCTCTACACCGCCTATGTGACGCGCGCCAGCGAGCTGGGGCCGGCCGAGCGCGACAACACCGCGGTGATGAGCGAACTGCTCACCCTGCGCGCCGAGGAAGCCGCCCTGCTGGGTTTTGCCAATGCGGCCGAGGTGTCGCTGGCCCCCAAGATGGCCGGTACCCCGGCCGAGGTGCTGCACTTCCTGCGCGACCTGGCCCAGCGCGCCCGCCCGAGTGCCGAGAAGGACCTGGCCGATCTGCGCGATTTCGCCGCCCGCGAGCTGGGTCTGACCGACCTGCAGGCCTGGGACCTGGCCTACGCCGGCGAAAAGCTCAAGGAAGCCCGTTATGCCTTCAGCGACCAGGAGGTGAAGGCCTACCTGCCGCTGCCCAAGGTGCTGGACGGCCTGTTCCACATCGCCGAAACCCTGTTCGAGGTCCGCATCCAGCCGGCCGAGGCGCCGGTCTGGCACCCCTCGGTGCGCTTCTTCCGCATCGAGCGGGCCGGCCAGGTGGTGGGCGAGTTCTACCTGGATCCCCATGCCCGCCCCGGCAAGCGCCCAGGCGCCTGGATGGACAGCGCCCGCAGCCGCTGGCTGCGCGCCGACTCGCACCAGTTACAGACCCCGGTGGCCTACCTGGTGTGCAACTTCTCGTCCCCGGTGGGCGACAAGCCGGCCCTGCTGACCCATGACGAGGTGACCACTCTCTTTCACGAGTTCGGCCATGGCCTGCACCACATGCTGACGCAGGTGGACGAGATGGGCGTGTCCGGCATCGACGGCGTCGAGTGGGATGCGGTGGAGCTGCCCAGCCAGTTCATGGAGAACTTCTGCTGGGAATGGGAGGTGATCCGTCACCTGAGCGCCCATGTGGACAGCGGCGAGCCGCTGCCGCGGGCGCTGTTCGACAAGATGCTGGCGGCCAAGAACTTCCAGAGTGGTCTGCAGACGCTGCGCCAGGTCGAGTTCGGCCTGTTCGACATGCGCCTGCACACCGAGGCCGATGCCCCGCAGCGCGTCCAGGCCATCCTGAACGAGGTGCGGCAGGAAGTCTCGCTGCTGCCGGTGCCCGCCTTCAACCGCATGGCCCACACCTTCTCGCACATCTTCGCGGGCGGCTACTCGGCCGGCTACTACTCCTACAAATGGGCCGAGGTGCTGTCGGCCGATGCCTGGAGCGCCTTCGAGGAAGAAGGCGTGCTCAACCCGGACACCGGGCGGCGCTACCGCTGCGAAATCCTCGAGGCCGGTGGCGCCCGTCCCGCCATCGAGAGCTTCAAGGCCTTCCGCGGCCGGGAACCCAGCATCGACGCGCTGCTGCGGCATCAAGGCATGGCCTGACCGCCCTGGCCCGCCCGCAGCGTATAGTCCCTTCGCCCCGT
>JAYSCA010000146.1:0-6397 GCA_041915165.1 Ideonella sp. | reverse complement strand
TAGGGAAGCTGCGTGACCAGACCGGTCCAGTTCAGCCAACGGGTGTTGAACACCGGGGCCTGGGCCCAGACGGGCAGGCGCAGGGCCAGCGCGCCCAGCACCACCAGCAGTGGCACCGTGCCGCGGCCCAGGCACCGCCACAAGGCGGGCACTCCGAGGCGCACGATCAGCAGCATCACCGCCATGCCGTGCAGCACGCCGAAGCTGATCCAGCTCTCCGGGAACATGAGGGCCGAGCCGAGCGAGACCAGCGCCGCACAGCCCGCCACGCGCGCCCACCGCCGCCAGAAGCGGGGCCAGCCCTGCCCGGCCTGCAGGGCCACCGCCTGGCCCATGCCCGCGCACAGCAGGAACAGGGTCACGATGCAGGTGCGCTGCACGGTCCAGAAGGGGTCGGACAGAAAGCGCTGGGCTGGATGCAGCAGGCCGTAGTGGTTCAGGTCGAAGCAGAAGTGAAACGAGGCCATCCAGACGATGGCCAGGCCGCGCAGGGTGTCCAGCCGGTCGAAACGGTGGGGCCCCGGAACGGGCTGGGATGGAGCAGGATTCGCTTGCACGGCGCAGCACGATAGCGCAGCGTCTTGAAGCCCATGTTGCTGGAATACACCATTCGGCGTCGGAACCGTGGGGGCGGAGTAAGGTCTTCTCTGTGGGAGTGTCCACTTCAGAATCGTGATGCCATGTCTGACCAGTCCTTCTCCGTGAGCGATCGCCTGACCAATGCCCTGCTGGATCTGGTGGCCCAGGTGCCTCCAACCAAGCAGGAGGCCAGCAGCCGGCCACGCGCCGAAGCCGCCCGGCTGATGCGGGTGGCTTCGGCCAAGGCGGCGCTGACCGCCGGCACCCTCGCCTTGCCGACCGGCCCGCTGGGCTGGCTGACCATCCTGCCGGAGTTGATGACCGTCTGGCGCCTGCAGGCCCAGATGGTGTCCGACATCGCCGCGGTCTACGGCATGCCGCACGCCCCGACGCGGGAACAAATGCTTTATTGCCTCTTTCGCCACGCCGCAGCGCAGGCGGTGCGTGATCTGGTGGCGCGCGCCAGTGACCGTCTGCTGGTCCAGGAAGCCAGTGCCGCAGCCCTGCAGCAGGCCGCACGGGCCGTGGGGCTGGTGCTGACCCGCCGGGTGGCGAAGCGGAGTGCTTCACGCTGGGTTCCGCTGCTCGGGGCAGCGGGCGTCGGCACCTATGCCTGGCTGGACACCCGGCAGGTGGCCCATGCGGCCATCGAGCTGTTCCAGCGCCCGCGCTTGAACGGCCCTCAGGCCTGACTCTTCAGCCGCTGCTGCACCGCTTGGTGGATCTGGCGCAGTTCGGCCAGCGTCGCGGAGATGTCCGCCTGCTGATGTTCCAGGCTGCTCAGCGCCCGCTGCAGCTGTTCTTCGGCCGTCCGCAGGCGGGAGGTGTCCTGCAGTTCCAGCGCGCCATAGAGGTCCAGGTAGTGGCGGATCTGGGCCAGCGACGCCCCCAGCGACTTGGCCCGCAGGATCAGCACCAGCCGCGAGCGATCTCGCTGGCTGTACACCCGTGACCCATTGACGCGCCGGGGTTGCAGCAGCCCCTTGTCTTCGTAGAAGCGGATGGCCCGCAAGGTGATCCCGAACTCCCGGCAGAGTTCGGTGATGCCGAACAAGGGTTCGGATGGTTCGGGCTGTTCTGGAATGGACATGCCGAGCGCCCCTGGGCTGATCCCGCAAACCCCATGTCTACAGGAATTGCGATCGGATCCTAGGCAAGGGCAAGCGGCTCGCCTATTCGCGTATGTGCTGACAGGGGCGTCCCGAGGCTCACGCAAGTGACACAAGAAAAAAGCCAGCCGCAAGGGCTGGCTTTCATCGGTGCGCTGCTCAGCGTTTGCTGGCGCTCAATTGGGGCGTCACGGCCGGCCCCAAGCCCGTATCGACGCGCCAGATGCCTTCCGAGGTCACCTTGGTGCCATCGTACTTGTAGCGGTTGTAATAGATGAATGGCCCCTGTTCGGTGATGAAGTACTCGGGATCTTCGCGGGCGCGAGACGGGGCGCCGCTGGGCACCAGCTTCTTGATCTTGGCGTTGTCGGTCGTGATGCCCATCATGCCCAGCAGATTCGGCTGGGTGTAGTCGCTCCAGTTCGGGGAGGTGTTCATCTGGAAGAACACATAGGACTTGCCGTTGTGCACGAAGTACTCCGGCGACCAGACATAGGGCGTGGCGGCGGGCAGCATTTGCTTGAGGACCTTCGTCCAGGTCTTGCTGCCGTCGCCGTTGGTCACCTGGTGATAGATGACGATGGCAGCACCATTGCGCACCGCCGCGATCACGTAGTCCCCGCCGTACTCCGGGGCGGACCACATCGAGGCTCCTTTGATGTTGGCCTTCTCGTTGGTGATCTGCTCACTCACCCCGGTGGCCGCGTCGTACAGGAAGAGCTGGTAATAGCCCGAAGCGGTCATGCCCGAGACGATGACCTTGCTGGTCCCGTCAACCGAACGTCGGAAGGAACTGGCATCTCCCTGTCCACTGACGGTGATGGGCCGCTCGCTGGCTGAATTGTTCTCCAGGCGACTGAACGCGTAGCTGGTCGAAGTGTTCTGGTAGTGCAGGTAGGGTTGCGGGTCAGCCAGCCAGAAGGACCCCATCGGGTTGACCTTGCCCAGGCTGTTGTCCAGGGTGTTGACGGTCCAGCCGCCCCCCGGCTGATCGGTGGCCGTGGCCAGTGTCGCCGTGGCATCCGAAGGGGGCGACCCGGCCTGGAAGCGGGTGTAGACGATCTGCGACCCCAGGGCCGAAAGCACCCATTCCGGCCCGTTCAGATAGAGGGCGGCAGGGGCCGCACGGTTGTCGATCTGCAAGCCCTTGCCGTTGGCGGGCACGAAGTTGCCCGTGGCTGGATCGACCGATGCCACCCACAGTTTGTAGGTGTTGTCGATAAAGGCCAGGCGGCTGTTGCCGGCCCCCTGGTTGCAGCTGGGGCAGTTCACGCCGTCGCGCCCCCAGTCGAACTCGTAGTCGATGATGTTCGCGGTGCTGACCTGCACCTCTGTACCGGCATGTGCAGCAACGCCGCCCAGGGCCAACAACGCCATCATCCCCCATGACCGCCACGGTCCTGGGTACCCCTTTGATTGATCGCGTTTACCGCTTTTCACCATCATGAATTCTTCCTTCACTCCCGGGCCCGACCACCTTCGGCGGGCCTGATGTAACAGTGTGCATCCTGGGGTGCACCAGGTTGAAGCACCCCCCCCCAAGGATGAAGTGAAAGTACCGGTGACATCCATCACAGAAAATACGATGACATCCTTTGGGCAGAGGAGACGGCGCGGCCCTGTGGAAGCTCGGTACCATGCGGCCCCATGAGAGTGTTTGACCGAACCCGCCACATCGAACTGCTGGCCCCGGCCCGGGATGCCGAGATCGGCATCGAGGCCATCCACCACGGTGCAGACGCGGTCTACATCGGGGGGCCCGGTTTTGGTGCACGGGCTTCAGCGGGCAACCCGATCGAGGACATCGAGCGCCTGGTCCGGGAGGCCCATCGCTTCGGCAGCAAGATCTTCATCACTCTCAACACCATCCTGCGCGACGACGAACTGGAGGCGGCCCGCCGCATGGCCTGGCAGGTCTATGAAGCCGGAGTGGATGCGCTGATCATTCAGGACATGGGGCTGCTGGAGATCGACCTGCCCCCCCTTCAACTGCATGCCAGCACCCAGTGCGACATCCGCTCGGCCGAGAAGGCACGCTTCCTGGCGGAATCCGGCTTCTCCCAGGTGGTGCTGGCACGGGAACTGACGCTGCCGCAGATCCGTGCGGTGGCCGACGCCCTGCCCGCCGACACGGTGATCGAGTTCTTTGTGCACGGCGCCTTGTGCGTGGCCTATTCCGGCCAGTGCTATGTGAGCCACGCCCAGACCGGCCGCAGCGCCAACCGGGGCGATTGCTCCCAGGCCTGCCGCCTGCCGTGGACGGTGACGGACACCCAGGGCCGCATCGTGGCCCACGAAAAGCATGTGCTGTCGATGAAGGACAACAACCAGTCCGCCAACCTGGCGGCGCTGGTCGATGCGGGCGTGCGCAGCTTCAAGATCGAGGGGCGCTACAAGGACATGGGCTATGTGAAGAACATCACCGCCCATTACCGGCGCCTGCTGGACCAGTTGCTGGAGGAGCGCACGGACCTGGCTCCCGCCTCCAGCGGCCGGACCACCTTTCTGTTCACGCCGGATCCGGACCGCAACTTCAACCGGGGCAGCACCGATTACTTCGTGCAGGGCCGCCAACAGGACATCGGCGCCTTCGACACCCCCAAGCATGCCGGCCTGCCGCTGGGTCATGTGGTCCGGGTCGGGGTGGACCACCTGGAGGTGGAGCTCGACGCCGGCATCGGTGCGCTGAACAACGGCGACGCCATCACCTGGTTCGATCTGCAGCAGGAACTGCGCGGCGTGCCGATCAACACGGCCGAGCCGCTGGACGCCCACGGCCGGCGGTTCAAGGTGGTGCCCAAGGACCCGCTGTCCGAGCTGAAGGACCTGCGCCGTGGCACGGTGCTGATGCGCAACCGGGACATGGCCTGGGACCGGGTGCTGCGCAAGAAGAGCAGCGACCGGCGCATCGCGGTGGATTGGCGGCTGGCGGAAACACCGACCGGCCTGCGGCTGTCTGTCACGGACGAGGACGGGGTTTCAGCCGAAGCGACGCTGGTGCATCCCCACGAAGCCGCCCAGCAACCGGAGCGGGCCGAGGCCGCGCTGCGTGAGGGGTTGGCCAAGCTGGGCACGACGATCTTCCGGGCCCGGAACATCACGCTGTCGCTGAGCCAGCCCTGGTTTCTGCCGGCGGCCGCGCTGAACGCCCTGCGCCGGGATGCGGTGACGGCGCTGGAGGCCGCGCGCGAGGCCGGGCGCGAGCGCCTGACGCGGCGACCGCCCGTGGAACCCCCGGTCCCCTTCCCCGAGGACACCCTGAGCTACCTGGCCAACGTCTACAACCAGAAGGCGCGCGACTTCTATGCCCGTCACGGGGTGAAGATCATCGAGGCCGCCTACGAGAGCCACGAGGCCCTGGGCGACGCCAGCTTGATGATCACCAAGCACTGCGTGCGTTACTCGCTCAGCCTGTGCCCCAAGCAGGCCAAGGGGGTGACGGGGGTGCAGGGCACGGTGCGGGCCGAGCCGCTGACCATCCAGAACGGCGACGAGGTGCTGACGCTGCGCTTTGACTGCAAGCCCTGCGAGATGCATGTCGTGGGCCGGATCAAGAAGAACATCCTGAACCAGGCCCAGGCCGCCGAACGCACGGCCGCCCGGGAAGGGGTGCCGATGCAGTTCTACCGGACCCGGCCCCGCCGTCAGACCGCGGCCGGCTGAAGGCCGCTGGTCAGCCGCTTCAGCGCGGCTTCGTCCAGGGTTTCGTGCTGCAGCAGTTCGGCGGCGCCCTGGTCCAGCATCGCACGGTGCTGCGTCAGCAGGGTGGTGGCCCGCTCGAAGGCTCCCATCACCAGGGCGCGGATGGCCTGGTCGATGCGCTCCTGCGTCTGCTCCGAGACATGGGGGACCGCCGGTTGCGGGCTGGCCCCCTCCCCGCCTTCCAGCATGGAGTTGCGCGGGCTTTCGTAGGCGACGAAGCCGATCTCCGGGTCCATGCCGTAGCGCATCACCATCTCGCGCGCCAGGTCGGTGGCCTTGGCCAGGTCGTCCGAAGCGCCGGTGGAGAGCTCGCCAAAGACCAGCATTTCCGCAGCCCGGCCGCCCAGCAGCACCGCCATCTTGCGGTCCAGCTCGACCTTGGTCATCAGGTAGCGGTCCTCGGTCGGGCGCTGGATGGTGTAGCCCAGCGAGCCGATGCCGCGCGGGATGATGCTGACCTTGTGCACCGGGTCGGTCCCGGGCTGGGCCAGCGCCACCAGCGTGTGGCCCATCTCATGGACGGCCACGGTCTGCCGCTCCTTGGGGATCAGCAGGCGGTTCTTCTTTTCCAGGCCGGCGACGATCCGCTCCACCGCGGCGGTGAAATCGGCCAGCGTCACTTCGCTGGCCTGGCGGCGGGTGGCCACCAGCGCCGCCTCGTTCACCAGATTGGCCAGGTCGGCGCCAGAAAAACCGGGCGTCAGGGCCGCCACCTCGTCGAGCCTCAGGTCGGGCGCCAGGGTGATTTTGCGCACATGCACCTTCAGGATGTCCAGCCGCCCCTTCTTGTCGGGCCGGTCCACCAGCACCTGGCGGTCGAAGCGGCCGGCGCGCAGCAGCGCCGGGTCGAGGATCTCCGGCCGGTTGGTGGCGGCCAGGATGATCAGGCCGGCCTTGGCATCGAAGCCGTCCATCTCGACCAGCAGCTGGTTGAGGGTCTGTTCCTTCTCGTCGTGCCCGCCCAGGCCGGGAAAGGCCCCCCGGGCGCGGCCCAGGGCATCCAGCTC
>JAYSCA010000145.1:0-6406 GCA_041915165.1 Ideonella sp. | reverse complement strand
TTCTACCGCATGGCCGGTCATGCCGAACGCGAAGGCGGTGTGGGCCTGGGTCTGGCCCTGGTGCGCCAGATCGCCCGACGCCACGGCGGGCAGGTGCGCTGCGAGGGGCGGGAAGGTGGCGGCAGCTGCTTTGTGCTGACCCTGCCAGCCAGCCGGGTTCAGGCCGACGCGGCCACGGCCTGAGGCCGGTGCCGCAGCACCCAGCCCTGCAGGGCGGTGAGGCCGGTGCCGGCCACCAGCAGCCCGACGGTGGCCGCGGTCCAGAAGCCGGGCGCCCCCTGCAGGCTGTCCGGCACCTGGCCCAGGACATTGAAGGCCAGCAGATAGCCGCCTCCCAGCCCCACGCCCCACAGCGACACGGCATACACCACCATCGGCGCCGTGGCGACCCGCCAGGCCCGCAGCGTGAAGGCGACGACCGTCTGCATCGCATCTGCCACGTGGAAGATGGCCAGCCAGGCCAGCAGGGGCAGGGTGGCGGCCACCACCTGGGCATCGTCGGTGTAGAGCCGCAGTACCGGGGTGCGGGCCAGGTAGACCGCGCTGCCGACGATGGCCGCCAGGCCGCAACCCAGCCACAGGCCGTGCCAGCCCAGGCGGCGGGCGTCCTTCAGCTCGCCGGCGCCGATCTGTTGCGCGACCAGGGTGCTGGTGGCATTGCCCAGCGACATCGGCAGCATGAACATCAGCGAGATCAGGTTCATCGCGATCTGGTGTCCGGCCACCGGCGTGGTGCCCAGGCGGGCGATGAACAAGGCCATGAAGCTGAAGCCGGTCACCTCGATCAGAAAGCCCGCGCCCATGGGCAGGCCCAGGCGCAACAAGCCCCACAGCGCGGGACGGTGCGGCGGCCGCAGGCCTTCGCCGAACAGGCGGAAGCGGGCATAGAACCCGTCCCGGCGCAGCCACAGCCAGGCCCCCAGCACCTGCAACCAGAGCACCGCGGCCGTGGCCCAGCCGCAGCCGGCCACGCCCAGAGCGGGCAGGTGCAGGGCCGGCACGCCCGCCACCAGGGCCACCGTCAGCGGCACCTTCAGCAACAGACCGCCCAGTTGCAGCAACATCACCGGCTTGGGGCGCGAGACCGCCGTGCTGAAGGCGCGGAACACCGCGAAGATCAGGGCGGCCGGCAAGGCCCAGGCCAGTGCATGCAGGTAGCCCCGGGTGCGCTCCGCCACCTCCGGCGTGGCCTGGGCCATCCACAGGAAGGGCTCGGGCTGCCAGAGCAGCAGCGCGCCCAGGGCCGACAACACCAGGGCCAGCCAGATGCCCTGGTGGGCCTGGTCGCCGGCGGCCTCATGCCGGCCGGCGCCGTGCAGTTGACCGGTGACCGGGGAGACCGCCAGCACCACGCCCATGAAGCCGATGATCACCGTCATGTAGGCCGCCGAACCGACGGCGAAGGCCGCCAGGTCCAGCGCCGAGTGGCGGGCCACGACCACGGTGTCCACGGTGTTGAAGGCGAGCACCGCCAGCTGGCCGATGTAGACCGGCCAGGCCAGGGGCAGGATGCGTCGCACGCTGGCCAGCCAATGCTGCAGTGGCGAGGCCGCACTGGAGATCGAGGCGGCGGCGCGGGGCGTCGTCGACGTGCTCATGCGCTCCCCTGTGCGCGGCCAGCCGCGCGTTCGGCATAGCGGTTGAAGCGCCAGGCCGTGCCCTCGACGGTGATGCGCCGCCAGACTTCGCGCTTTTCGACCGGGCTCAGCACCGGCCAGTGCTGGACCTCGTCCTCGGTGCGGCCGCAGCCCTTGCAGATGGCATCGCCCTGCGCCGTGGAGCAGATGGCGATGCAGGGAGCGTCGGGGGTGCTGTCGTACCAGGCCAGCCACGCCGTGCGCGCGCTGGCGGACAGGGCGGCTTCGTCGATCCGGCTCTGCTGCTGGTAGACCAACTGGGCATAGGGTTCGCCCAGCGCACGCACTTCCGCACAGGCGGCCACGCCGTCGGGCGAGGGGGAGCGTTCACGCCACCAGTTGATGGCGGCTTCGAGGTCGGAAAGGTGGATGCAGGCCATGGCCGTGTCGCGCAAACAAAAAGGAGACCGCCGCGGACGCGGCGTTCCTTGCGGACAGGCCAGCCAGCGGCGTTCAGGTGGACGTGTGGGCGGGCGGAGGCGCCGACCAGGCCGAGGCCCCCTGGGGCAAATTGGGCGCCGCCGGGGCGGCATGGGCTTGCCGCCACTCGCGGACCCACAGGCCCCCCGCCACACCCGCCACGGCCAGCACCAAGAGGATGCAGGCGGCCCAGAGGCTCATTTGCGAACCGACTTCCAGATCCTCGAACATGGCGTCCTCCGGGTCTTGGCGGGTGAGCGGCCATTGTAGGAGACCGGCAGCCGCAACCGGTCACAGAAGTGAGGAGGCTACAGAAGTTGGGTGCACAGGCGGAAGTCGGGATCTTCCGGATAGGGTTTGACCTCGAAGTGCAGGCCGCGCATCAGCCGCAGCATGCTGTCGTTGTTGGTCAGCACCAGGCCCTGGATCTCGCTCAGGCCCTTGGCCCGCGCCACATCCATGATGGAGATCATCAGTCGCGAGCCCAGCCCCTGGCCGGCCATGTTGTCCGCCACCACCAGCGAGAACTCGCAGGTCGTCTGGTCCGGGTTGGTGATGTAGCGCGAGACGCCGATGATCTCCTCGCGGTCGCTGAAGCTGCCGTCGTCGTTCGCCTGGCGGTGGTGCCGGATGGCCACCAAGGCCATCTCGCGGTCATAGTCGATCAGGGTGTAGCGGGCCAGCATGCGGGCCGGCATCTCCTGCATCGCGCTGACGAAGCGGAAATAGCGGCTTTCCGACGAGAGGCCGCGCACCAGGGCTTGCAGCATCTCGGCGTCGTCGGGCCGGATGGGGCGGATGGTGCACAGCCCGCCGCCCTTGAGCGGCCATTCCTTCTCCAGGCCGGCGGGGTAGGGCAGGATGGCCAGGTGGTGGTAGGGCTGGCTGGCCGACGGGGCCGCTTGATCCACCACCACGCGGGCGTCGACCGCGATGCCGCCGTGCTCGTCGACGATGATGGGGTTGATGTCCATCTCGCGCAGTTGCGGCAGGGCGCAGACCATTTCCGACACCCGCAGCAGCACCTGCTCCAGGGCTTCGATGTTCACCGCCGGGGCGCCGCGCCAGGGCCCCAGGGTCTCCGCCACGCGGGCCCGCTCGATCAGCCGGCGGGCCAGGAATTGGTTCAGGGGCGGCAATTCCATCGCCCGGTCGGCGATCAGCTCGATCATCGTGCCACCCGCGCCGAAGGTGATCACCGGGCCGAAGGGATCGTCGGTGGTCATGCCGATGTAGAGCTCGCGGCCGTTGGGCTTGCCGCTCATCGGCTGGATGGTGACGCCGTGGATGCGGGCCCCGGGCTGCGCCTTGGCCACAGCCGCCAGCATGTCGTTGAAGGTGTCGCGTACCTGGGTGGCGGTCATCACGTTCAGGGCCACACCGCGCACATCGCTCTTGTGGCTGATGTCCGGCGAATCGATCTTCAGCGCCACCGGGTAGCCCAGCTGGCTGGCGATCAGCATGGCTTCGTTGGCGCTGCGGGCCAGCATGGTGCGGGTGACCGGGATGTGGAAGGCGGCCAGCAAGGCCTTGGATTCCATCTCGGTGAGCACCTGGCGGCGCTCGGCCAGCACGCTCTCGATCAGCAGCCGGGCCCCTTCGGCATCCGGGCTGTCCAGGGTGCTCAGGGGCGGCGGGGTCTGCTGCAGCAACTGCTGATTCTGGTAGAAGCTGGCCAGGTTGCCGAAGGCCTCGACGGCGGATTCCGGCGTGCGGAAGTTCGCCACCGCGTGCTGGGCCAGCAGGGTCCGCGCGCCGCGCACGGTCTCGTCGCCCATCCAGCAGGCCACCACCGGTTTGCCCTGCCCGTGGGCCACATCGGCCACCGCCTGGGCCACGGTGTCCGGCTCGGTGCCTGGCAGGCCGCCGGGCTTGGGCGAGTAGATCACCAGGGCGCCGTCCACCCCCGTGTCGGCACTGGCCACCTGCAGTGCGGCGGCGTAATGGTTGCCGGTGGCTTCCTCGCCCAGGTCGATGACCTGCCCCAGGGCCGCCTGCGGGCCCAGTTGCGGGGCCAGCAGGATGCGGCTGTTGTCACCCAGGTGCGCCACTTCCAGGCCGATTTCGTTGGCCCAGTCGGCCGCCAGCACGGCCGGGCCGCCGCCGTTGGTGATGATGGACAGCCGCTTGCCGACCGGCCGGTAGCGCGAGGCCAGGCACTTGGCGGCGGAGAACAACTGCGTGAAGGCCCGCACCCGCACCACGCCGGCGCGGCGCAGCGCCGCCTCGAACACATCGTCCGACCCGACGATGGCGGCCGAGTGGGTGCGTGCGGCATGGGTGCCGGCCGGCTTGCGGCCGGCCTTCATCACCACCACCGGCTTGATCGACGCGGCGGCCCGCAGCGCGCTCATGAAGCGCCGCGCATTGCGGATGCCTTCCATGTAGACCAGGATGCTGTGGGTGGCACTGTCGTTGGCCAGGTAGTCCAGCACCTCGGCCAAGCCCAGCGCGCTGTTCGCCCCCAGCGAGACGACGGTGGAGAAGCCCACGCCGTTGTGGCGGGCCCAGTCCAGGATGGAGGTGGTGAGCGCCCCGGACTGCGACACCAGGGCCAGCGGGCCGGTCTGGCTCAGCGGCCCGGTGGCCCCGGCGTTGAGGTGGGCCGAAGGCCGCTGGAAGCCCAGGCTGTTCGGGCCCAGCAGCGGCATGCCGTGCCGACGGGCGACGGCATGCAGCGCAGCGCAGGTGCTCTGCGGCAACCCGGACGACAGCACCAGCGCGGCGCGGCAGCGGATGCGCCCGGCGATCTCCAGCGCGGATTCGATCTGCTCGTCGGGCAGCGCGATGATGGCCAGATCGGCCCGCGTCTGGGCCAGCTCCGAGAGCTTGGCGGTGATCTCGCCCTCAATGTCCAGGCGGGTGATGGGGCCGCTGAAGCCGCTGTCTTCCAGCGATTGCAGCAGCACCCGCGCCAGCGGCGTCGCGTGGTCGGGATGGGCCGTGTCGCCGCCGGCGAAGACCACCAGGGAGCGGGGGGTGAAAAGCGGGGTCAGAAAGTGCTTGTCCACGGGCTGATGTCCGCGAGCGCGGTGCAGGTTCTGGAGATGGGCGCAGCATACGATGCCGGGCCCGGCTTCCGGGGGAAATGCGCGTCAGGGTTGCCCCCGATCAAGCGGGCGCCTGGGACGATCCCTGAAAACAGCACGGGCGACCCGCAGGTCGCCCGTGCGCGGTGCCGGCGGGGCGGCCGGCGCCAGTGGGGGCTCACCAGGAGGCGCGGCCCATGCCCATCACGCGGCGGTACCACTCATGGAAGTGCTGCATGCCGTCTTCCATCGGGCTCTGGTAGGGGCCGACCTCGTCGTCGCCGCGCTCGAACAAGGCCTTGCGGCCCAGGTCCATGCGCTCGCCGATTTCGTCGTCCTCGATGCAGGTCTCCATGTAGGCGGCCCGCTGAGCCTGGCAGAACTCCGGCTCGAACGCAGCGATCTCTTCAGGGTAGTAGAACTCCACCACGTTGAGCGTCTTCTGCGTGCTGATCGGGTACAGCGTCGAGACCGTCAGCACCTTCGGGTACCACTCGATCATGATGTTCGGGTAGTAGGTCAGCCAGATGGCGCCCTGCTTGGGCGGTTGACCGTCGTGGGCCTTGAGCACCTGTTCACGCCAGCGCTCATACACCGGCGAGCCCGATTTGCTCAGCTGGTCGAACACGCCCACGGTCTGCACCGAGTGGTGCTTGCCGAACTCCCAGCGCAGGTCGTCGCAGGTGACGAACTGGCCCAGGCCGGGGTGGAAGGGGCCGACGTGGTAGTCCTCCAGGTAGACCTCGATGAAGGTCTTCCAGTTGTAGTTGCACTCGTGCATCTCGACGTGGTCGAGCACGTAGCCGGAGAAGTCCAGGTCGGCCCGCGGCCCCAGGTTGCCCAGGTCGGCGGCGATGTCGCGGCCGTTGTCCTCGAACACCATGCCGTTCCAGGTCCGCACCTTGTAGTTGTTCAGGTGCAGGCAGGGGTCATGGTCGAAGTGCGGCGCGCCCACCAGCTGGCCTTGCAGGTCGTAGGTCCAGCGGTGCAGCGGGCAGACGATGTTCGACTGGGTGTTGCCGCGGCCGCGCAGCATGATGGCCTGGCGGTGGCGGCAGACGTTGGACACCAGTTCCACGCCTTTGCTGGTGCGGACCAGCGCGCGACCTTCGCCTTCCTGCGGCAGGGCGTAGTAGTCGCCCACGTGCGGAACGGACAGTTCATGCGCCAGGTAGCGCGGTCCGTGCTGAAAAATGAGTTCCTGCTCGCGGCGGAACAGGTCCTCGTCGAAATAGGTGCTGACAGAGAGTTGAGAGCGCGCGCGCTCCAGAGCTTCCAGCGTGATGCTCAGGTTCGACATGATCCCCAGGATCTCCAAAA
>JAYSCA010000144.1:0-6407 GCA_041915165.1 Ideonella sp. | reverse complement strand
ATCGAGCGCCTGCGCATGGCGCTGCAGCAGGCGCAGCGCTCGGGCGAGCATGTGGCGCTGCTGTTCGTGGACCTGGACCGCTTCAAGGACATCAACGACACGCTGGGCCACCATGTGGGCGATGGCGTGCTGCGCTCGGTGGCCAAACGCCTGTCGGACGCGGTGCGCGGAGGTGACACCGTGAGTCGCTTGGGCGGCGACGAGTTCATCATCGTGCTCAGTGGCGTGCACGGCGCCGACGAGGTGAGTCAGGTGGTGGAGCAGCGGCTGATCCCGCTGATCCGTGCGCCGCACGAGGTCAATGGCCAGCAGTTGCATGTGTCCTGCAGCGTCGGCATTGCGATGTACCCGGACGATGCGGATGAGCTGGATCTGTTGATGCGGCATGCCGACACCGCGATGTACCAGGCCAAATCCGAGGGCCGTGACAGCGCGCAGTTCTACAGCCAGGAAATGACGGAGCGCGCGCAGCAGCGCCTGAGCATGGAGGCCGCGCTGCGCGAAGCTGTCGATGGCGAAGGTCTGCAACTGCATTGGCAGCCGCGCGTGGCCGCAGGCAGCGGTGCACTGGTCGGCGTGGAGGGCCTGCTGCGATGGCAGCATCCGGAGCTGGGGGCCGTGCCGCCGGTGCAGTTCATTCCGGTGGCCGAGGAGTCCGGTCTGATCGTGCCGATCGGCGCCTGGGTCATTGAGGAAGCCTGCCGCCAGATCCAGCGCTGGCAGGCCGAGGAGCGGATGCCGCGCGAGGTGTCGGTCAACCTCTCGGCCGTGCAGCTACGCCACCCGGGCCTGCTGGACCACCTGCGGGCCTGCCTGCAGCGCTACCAGGTGCCGCAGGGCGTGCTGGAGCTGGAGCTGACCGAGTCCATGCTGATGGACGGTGCCGAGGCCAACCTGCTGGTGTTGCACGAGATCCGCGCCCTGCGCGTGGGCATCGTGATCGATGATTTCGGGACCGGCTATTCCAGCCTCAACTACCTGAACCGCTTCCCGATCGACCGGCTGAAGATCGATCGCTCTTTCGTGCTGGGCATGCTGGAGGACAGCACCCATCTGGCGGTGATCCACGCGGTGATCGGCCTGGGCCACACCCTGGGCCTGAGCGTGGTGGCCGAAGGGGTGGAGCGGGAAGACCAGGCGCATGCCCTGCGCGAGGCCCATTGCGACGAGCTGCAGGGCTATTTGTACGGCCGCCCCATGCCGGCCGCGGAGCTGGTGCGCTGGATGCAGGCCCGGGAGGAAATGCCGTCCACTTGAGCCCGTGGGGGGCGGGTCAGAGATGCAGGGCCGCCGCTGCGCCGATCAGCACGCCCAGCACCCCGCCACCGATGGTCAGCCATTCCAGCCAGCGCTTGCGGGTCAGCAGGGCGATCGCGGCCAGGGCAATCGCCACCTGCAGCACGGTGGTGGCCTGGGCCCAGCGGTGGTGCAGGTGCAGCTGTTCTTCGGAGCGCTTGTCCCATGCCTGGGATTCCTTCTCCAGCGCCTCGGCCTTGGCCTTGATCTCGTCTTTTTCAGCCTTGTAGCGTTGCACCTGCTGCGCGTACTCGTCGCGCTTGTCGGCCGGCACCAGCAGCACCGCCAGTTCGGCCAGATTCTGCTTGCTGCCCTTGGACTGGTAGTAGTTCCACTGGTCGTTGGCTTCGGTCTTCTTGATGGCGGCGTTGTTCTTGTCCAGCACCGCGTTGGCCTGGGTGGCCCCGCCCATGTAGGAGAACAGGGCGCCCACCGTGGCCAGCACAGCGGTCACCACCGCCAGTTGGCCAGCCATGCCCCCCGGGTGGGCCTGGGCCGCGTGTTCAAGTTCGTGTTCGTGGGGACCGTGGACGTGAAAGCTGTTGCCTGACATGGTGAATATTCGAAATCAAGGCCGGCCCGGCCGGCGTGCGTAGGTGACAAAGGCGTAGCCGGGGCCGCCGGCCGGGGCGGCCTGGGCGGGGCGGCGTTCGATCTCGACGAAGGCCTCGCGGTCCCAGACCGGGAAGTGGGCGTCGCCCGCGTAATCGCGGTCCAGCTCGGTCAGCACGAGCTGATCGGCCCGGGGCAAGGCTTCGCGGTAGAGCTGCTCGCCACCGATCACGAAGGCCTGCGGTGCCGCCTGCAGCAGCCGCAGGGCGTCGTCCAGCGAGCTGGCGACTTCCGCACCTTCGGCCACGAAACCGGGTTGGCGGCTCAGCACCACATTGCGCCGCCCCGGCAGCGGCCGAAAACGTGGCGGCAGGGACTCCCAGGTCTTGCGGCCCATCAGCACCGGGGCGCCGCGGGTGGTCTCGCGGAAGTGCGCCATGTCCTCGGGCAGCTGCCACAGCAGCTGGTTGTCTCGGCCGATCACGCCGTTGCGGGCCACGGCGGCGATCAGGACCAGCACGGTCGGGCGGATCATCGCGTGCGCCTCAGACAGCCACCGGGGCCTTGATCAGCGGATGGTGCTGGTAGTCCAGCATCTCGAAGTCCTCGGGCTCGTAGTCGAAGACGGACGCGGGCCGGCGCTTGATGGCCAGCTGCGGATAGGGGTAGGGCGTGCGGGCCAGCTGGGTCTGAACCTGCTCGACGTGGTTGTCGTAGATGTGGCAGTCGCCGCCGGTCCAGATGAACTCGCCCACGTCCAGGTCGCATTGTTGAGCCAGCATGTGGGTCAGCAGCGCGTAGCTGGCGATGTTGAAGGGCACGCCCAGGAAGATGTCGGCACTGCGCTGATAGAGCTGGCAGCTCAGCTTGCGCTTGCCGTTCGGGCCCAGCTCGGGCGAGACATAGAACTGGAAGAAGGCATGGCAGGGCATCAGCGCCATCTGGTCCAGGTCGGCAACGTTCCAGGCACTGACAATGATGCGGCGCGAGTCAGGGTTGCTGCGCAGCGTGCGCACCACCTCGCTGATCTGGTCGATGTGGCGGCCATCGGGGGTCGGCCAGTTGCGCCATTGCACACCGTAGACCGGGCCCAGGTCGCCATCGTCGCGGGCCCATTCGTCCCAGATGGTGCAGCCGCGCTCCTGCAGCCACTTCACGTTGCTGTCGCCGCGCAGGAACCACAGCAGCTCAACGATCACCGCCCGCAGAAAGACCTTCTTGGTCGTGACCAGCGGGAAGCCTTCGTTCAGGTCGAAGCGCATCTGGTGGCCGAACACGCTGCGCGTGCCGGTGCCGGTGCGGTCCCCCTTGGCCACGCCATGCTCGAAGACATGGCGCATGAAGTCTTCGTACTGGTGGCGCACCGGGCGCGGGGTGGGCAGGGCGGTGGGGCGGGTCATGGGCGGGCAGGCGGGGGGAGACAACGGCGGTGGAGCGCGTTTGTGGCCACTCCACCGGAGAGGGCGCGATTTTAGGCCGCGTCGCCGCTCGACTGCCCGGCCGCGCTCAGCCCTGCGGCTGGGTTTCGCTCAGGAAAATCTCCACCCGACGGTTGCGGGCACGGCCCTCGGTGGTCGTGTTGTCGGCGATCGGCTGCTTGGAACCCTTGCCGTCGATGGAGATGCGGGTGGGGGAGACGCCGCGCATCACCAGGTAGTCCCGCACGCTGGCGGCCCGGTCGACCGACAGCGGATTGTTGATCGCGTCGTTGCCGGTGCTGTCGGTGTGGCCGACGACCAGCACCCGCATGTTGCCGTCCAGGCCCGCGGCGAACTTGTCGAGCACCGGGTGCAGTGCCGGGCGCAGCGCCGAGCGGCCGACATCGAAGCTGATGTCGCTGGGCACGTTGACCTGCAGCCGGTTGTCGGCCGTGCGGTTCACCTCGATGCCGGTGCCCTGGGTGGCCGCCTCCATCTGGCGGCGCTTGTCTTCCATGTGCTTGGACCAGATGTTGCCGGCCACGGCACCCACCGCGCCGCCGATGAGCGCGCCGGTGCCGGCCTTGCCGCCGGTGGCCGCGCTGATCACCGCGCCGCCGACCGCGCCGATGGCGGCCCCCTGGGCGGTACCGCGCTCCCGCGGGCCCATGTCGGCACAGCCGGTGAAGGTCAGCGCCACGGCCAGGGCGGCACCGGTGCCACGCAGCCAGGCCGGGGTGCGGGGGAGGGAGGTCAGAGGGGTGTTCATGTGTCTTCTCCTTGAGAACGGTGGGACAAGCAACAGGCGAAGCGCCATTTCACGCCAGCCGGGCGGGCTTGGACAGCCTAAAAACCCAGCCCGGCAGCGGGTTATTGCCTGTGTGAACGAAATTAATTGCTTGGGCAAATATCATCTAGCTCATGAATTCGCCGCTCCCTCCAGCAGACTTCTACCGACCGTCGGAGTTCCGGCCGGAGATCAGCGTCGGTTACCTGATGCGCCGGGTGCTCAGCAGCGTGCTGGCCGCCGCCGACCAGGAGTTGGCGGCCTGGGATGTCACGCATGCGCAGTGGATGCCGCTGTTCAAGCTGTTCACCTGTGGTCAGTTCACGGTGGCGGGCCTGGCGCGTGACATGCAGCTGGACCCGGGCGCCACCACCCGGCTGCTGGATCGGCTGGAGCGCAAGGGCTTGCTGCGGCGCGAGCGTTCCACCGCCGACCGGCGGGTGGTGAACCTGGTGCTGACGCCGGCGGGCGAGGCCATTGCCCACCAGGTGCCGGAGGTGCTGTGCAAGGTGCTGAACCAGCACCTGAGCGGCTTCACGGCCGACGAATGGTTGCTGCTGCGTCAGATGCTGGAACGCATCCTGGCCAACAGCGCGGCGCTGAGCGCCGCCTCCCGGGATTCTTCCGCGCCGGAGGGCGGGGCGGCTTCCTCTTCTTGATCCCCTGACGGGGTTTTCCGATGAACAGGTTCTTGCATCTTGTGACAAATCACCCCGCCCGCCGCCGGCTGGGCGGGCTGGCCGGGGCGGTGGCGCTGGCTTGGCTGGGCGGCTGTGCCCTGCCCGGGCCGGAATCCGCCGGGGCGCCGATGTTCGGCGCCGAGCGCGTGGGTCTGGCTGATTCGGCTGACCGCGCGGCCCTGGGCAGCGACTGGTGGCAGACCTTCGAGGACCCGCAACTGGCCCGCCTGATCGGCCAGGCCCTGGCGGCCCACCCGACCCTGGCCCAGGCCGAGGCGCGCGTGGCCCAGGCCCGCGCCCAGGCGGACATGGCGCACTCGGCCACCGCACCCCAGGTGGCGCTGAGCACCAGCGTCACCCGCCAGCGCTTCAGCGCCAACAGCCTGTACCCGCCGCCCTATGGGGGCGGCACCTACAACAGCGGCGCGCTGGATGGTGTGCTGAGCTGGTCGCCCGACTTCTTCGGTCGCCTGGATGCCCAATGGGCTGCGCGGGTGGACCAGGCCCACGCGGCCGAGGCCGATGCCGCCGCCGCCCGGCTGACGCTGGCCGGGCAGGTCAGCCGCGTCTACCTGCAGCTGGGCCGGCTGCTGGCGCAGAAGGGCGTGGCTGAGCGCACGCTGGCGCAACGTGAGCAATTGCTCCAGCTCACCCGCCAGCGGGTGGCGGCCGGGCTGGACACGGCCCTGGAGCAGACTCAGAGCGAGGGCGCCCTGCCGGATGCGCGCGTGCAGATCGAGGCCCTGGACGAACAGGTCATGCTGGCCCGTCATGCCCTGGCTGCGCTGACCGCCCAGCCCATTTCTGCGCTGGACACGCTGACCCCCGCGTTGCCGCAGGCGGGTCTGAACCCCACCGGGCATCGCCTCGGCGCGGACCTGCTGGCCCGTCGGCCGGACGTGGCGGCGGCGCGCTGGCGGGTCGATGCCGCCGGGGCCGCGGTGCGCAGCGCCCGGGCTGAGTTCTATCCCGACGTGGAGATCAGCGCCCTGGTGGGCCTGTCGGCCCTGGGGTTGAACAACCTGTTCGAATCCAGCAGCCGCGAGTGGAGTGCCGGCCCGGCGTTGCACCTGCCCATCTTCGAAGGTGGGCGGCTGACGGCCCAGTTGGGCAGCCGCGAAGCCGAGCGGGATGCCGCCGTGGCCCAGTACAACGCCACCGTGCTGGGCGCCGTGCGCGAGGCGGCCGACGCGCTGGGCTCGCTGCAGTCCCTGGGGCGGCAGCAGACCGAGCAGTCGGCCGCGCTGGCCAGCGCCGAGCAGGCCTGGCGCATCGCCCAGGACCGCTACCGCGCGGGTCTGACCAATTACCTCAGCGTGCTGAATGCCGAGAGCCAATGGCTGGCGCAACGCCGTGCCGCCGTGGACCTGCAGGCCCGTCGGGCGACCGCCGTGGTGGACCTGTCCACCGCCCTGGGCGGTGGCTGGCAGGCCCCGTCCGCGTCGAGCGCGGCCGCCTCGGCCCCGCAGGCCCTCTGACCTCCCAACCGAATTCCTGACGACATGAACGATTCCATCGCAAGCAATGCCACGGCCCGCCGCCGTGGCCTGACCCTGATCGCTGTGGCCGTGGTGCTGGCCGGTGCCGGCTGGGGCGCCTGGCACTGGGTGGTGGGCCGCCACCTGGAAGACACCGACAACGCCTACGTGGCGGGCAACGTGGTGCAGATCACCC
>JAYSCA010000143.1:0-6441 GCA_041915165.1 Ideonella sp. | reverse complement strand
CACGCCCGAGGCGCGAGCCGCTTCGCCGATGTTCATGCCTGACCTTCCGTCGCGGTTTCGGGATGGCTGGCCGCGGCCGGCCGCCAGCGCCGCAGCAGCAGCGCGTTGCTGACCACGCTGACGCTGCTGAAGGCCATCGCGGCGCCGGCCACCACCGGGTTGAGCAGCCCGAAGGCCGCCAGCGGAATGCCCACCACGTTGTAGACGAAGGCCCAGAACAGCCCGCGCCGCAGCGTGCTGTGGGTGCGGCGGGAGATGTCCAGCGCGTCGGCCACCAGCACCGGGTTGCCGCGCATCAAGGTGATGCCGGCCGTCTCCATCGCCACATCGGTGCCGGTGGCCATGGCAATGCCCACGTCGGCCGCCGCCAGGGCCGGCGCGTCGTTGATGCCGTCGCCCACCATGGCCACCACCTGGCCCTGGGTGCGCAGTGTCTGCACCACCTGGGCCTTGTCCTGCGGCAGCACCTGGGCGTGCACCTCGTCGATGCCCAGCACCTGCGCCACCTGTCGGGCCGCGCCTTCGTTGTCGCCGGTGAGCATCACCGTGCGCACCCCCAGGGCCTGCAGCCGGGCCACGGCCGCGCGGGCCACCGGCTTGACCGCATCGCCAAAGGCCAACAGGCCCAGCAGCACCGGGCCCTGGTCTGTGGCCTGTACCAACCAGGACAAGGTGCGCCCCTCGGCTTCCAGGGCCTGCGCCGACGTCGCCAGCGGGCCGGGCTCCAGCCCTTGTTCTTGCAGCAAACGGGCACTGCCCAGCAGCAGCTGCTCGCCGCCCAGCAGGCCCTGCAGGCCACGGCCGGGCAGGGCGCTCACCTCGGTGGCGGCCGGCAAGGCGGCCGGGAACAGCCCGGCCACGCGGGCCATCACCGCCTTGGCCAGCGGGTGTTCGCTGGCCTGCTGCAGGCCCGCGGCCCGCACCAGCACAGAAGCCTCGGTCTGCCCCGGCGCCGGCAGCACCGCCACCAGGCTGGGACGGCCTTCGGTCAGGGTGCCGGTCTTGTCAAAGGCCACCGTCGTGACCGCATGGGCCAGCTCCAGCGCCTGGGCGTCTTTGATCAGGATGCCGTGCCGCGCCGCCACGCCGGTGCCGGCCATGATGGCCGTGGGTGTGGCCAGGCCCAGCGCACAGGGACAGGCGATGACCAGCACCGAGACCGCATTGATCAGCGCCGGCTCCCAGGCGCTGCCCGCCAGCAGCCAGCCGGCAAAGGTGAGGGCGGCCACCCCCAGCACCACCGGCACGAACACGGCCGCCACCTGGTCCACCAGACGCTGGATGGGCGCCTTGCCAGCCTGGGCCGATTCGACCAGCCGGATGATGCGGGCCAGCGTGGTTTCGGCGCCGATCGCGGTGGTGCGCACGGTCAGCGCACCCTCGCCGTTGATCGAGCCACCGGTCACCCGGCTGTCCACCGTCTTGACCACGGGACGGCTCTCGCCCGTGATCAGCGATTCATCCACATGGCTGCGCCCCTCGGTGACCACGCCGTCCACCGCCACACGCTCGCCCGGGCGCACCTGCACCACGTCGCCCACGGCCACTTGGGCCACCGGCAGGTCCAGCGCCTGGCCATCGCGCAGCACGCGGGCGGTGTCGGGCCGCAGGGCGTTCAGGGCGCGGATGGCGTCGGTCGTCTGGCGCTTGGCCCGGGCTTCCAGCCACTTGCCCAGCAGCACCAGGGTGATGACCGCCGCCGAGCCCTCGAAATACAGATGCGGCATGGCGTCCCCCCCCCAGCTGCGCCACAGCAGGTACAGCGACAGCCCATAGGCCGCCGAGGTGCCCAGAGCCACCAGCAGATCCATGTTGCCGCTGGCGGCGCGGGCGGCCTTCCAGCCCTCGCGGTAGAAGTGGCGGCCGAACCAGAACTGCACCGGCGTGGCCAGGGCCAGCTGCCACAGGCCGCTCAGCATCCAATGCACGCCCGCCAGCTGCAGCAGCATGGGCAGCATCAGCGGCACCGTCAGCACCGCGCTGGCCGCCACCGTCCAGCCGCTGGGCAGCTTGCTCAGGGTGGGCGGCTGGCTCTCCACCACGGGCTGGGCGCCATAGCCGGCCTTTTCCACGGCGGCCAGCAGCGGTGCCAGCTGCAGCGCGGCGTCACCCGTCACCTGGGCCCGCTCGGTGGCCAGGTTGACCTGGGCCTCGGCCACGCCCGGCACCTTCTTCAGGGCCTTCTCCACCCGCATCACGCAGGAAGCGCAGCTCATGCCTTCGATCTGGAGCTTGAATTCTTGGGACGAAGAGGAAGAGGCCATGGAATGACGCAACGCGCCTCGCTGAAGTGACACCGACATGCTCAAGCCTCCCATCATAGGAAGGTCAAGCCAGCACGGCATCACCCCCACCCCGAGACCGGACGTGGCACACTGGCATTGACCTTCCCACGATGGGAAGGAACACAGTGGACGCATGCCGGTCATGCGGACCGGTGTTAGAGGAGATGCCATGAGCCAGTTTCTTGTTCCCGACATGACCTGCGGCCACTGCGTGAAAGCCATCACCGCCGCGGTCACCGAGGCCGATCCTGCCGCCACGCTGCAGATCGACCTGCCCAGCCACCGTGTTACCGTCACCAGCCAGAAGCTGAGCGACGACGCCGTGATGGAAACCCTGCGCGAAGCCGGCTACACCCCGGCGCTGCAGGCCGCCTGACCCAGGAACTCTCCCGCCGTGACCGCCACGCTTGCCGACGGCCTGGCCCGTCATCTGGCCCAGGTACGCGGCCAGGCCGTCGAGCGGGCGGAGACCCATATCTCCTGGCTGCTGTTCTGCGGTGAAGACGCCTACAAGCTGAAGAAACCGGTCAACCTCGGTTTCGTCGACTTCAGCACCGCCGAACGCCGGGCTTGGTACTGCCAGGAAGAGTGGCGACTGAACCGCCGGCTGGCCCCCGCGCTGTACCTGGGGGTCGAGCCCGTCACCGGCAGTGCCGAGGCGCCCGAACTGCAGGGCAGCGGCCCGGTGATCGACCATGTGCTGCACATGCGCCGCTTTGCGGCCGATGCGCTGTGGAGCGACCGACTGGCCCAGCACCAGCTGAACGCCGACACGGTGACCACCCTGGGCGAGCGCCTGGCGCACTTTCACCAACAGGCGCCTGCCGCCTCGGTGGCAGGGCCCTACGGCCAGCCCGATGTCGTCCTGGGGGCCGTCACCACCGTGCTGAACACGCTGCAGCGCTGGCCGGAACTGCAACCGCGCGCTGCCGCCCTGAACGACTGGGTGCAGCAGCAGGCTGAGCAACAGCGGCCCTGGTGGCAACAGCGCCTGGCGACCGGCCATGTGCGCGAAGGCCACGGCGACCTGCACCTGGGCAACGTGGTGACGCTGCCCGAGGGGCCCATCCCCTTTGATTGCATCGAGTTCGACCCGGCCCTGCGCTGGATCGACACCATGGACGACCTGGGCTTTCTGACCATGGACCTGCAGGCCCATGGCCGCTCAGACCTGGCCTTTGCCCTGCTGGACGGCTATCTGAGCGTGTCTGGCGACTGGGACGGCATGCGCGGCCTGCGTTTCTACGAGGTGTATCGCGCGCTGGTCCGCGCCATGGTGGCGGGTCTGCGGGAACGGCAGGGCGCCACCCCGACGGCGGGAGAGCCCGACTATCTGGCCTGGGCGGAAACCCAGACCCGGCCACGGAGCGGGCAGGGCGCGCCGCTGCTGATCACCCACGGCCTGTCCGGATCAGGCAAATCCACCTGGGCACGGGCGCTGCTGCAAGCGGCGGGGGCATTGCGCCTGCGCTCGGACGTGGAGCGCAAGCGCCTGTTCGGCCTGCAGCCGTTGGAGGATTCCCGCGCCCGAGGGCTGGACATCTACACGGCCGAGGCCACCCGGCGGACCTTCGACACCTTGGCGAGCCGCGCCCGGGCGTTGCTGCAGGCGGGCTATCCGGTGATCGTCGACGCCGCCTTCCTTCAGCAGGGCCAACGGGCCACCTTCGCTGCCCTCGCCCAGGAACTGGGCAGCCCCTGGCTGATTCTGGATTGCCAGGCCCCGCAGGCGGAGTTGCAGGCGCGGCTGGCCGCGCGCAGCCAGCAGGGCGGCGACCCTTCTGAAGCCGATGGCCAGGTGCTGCGGCGGCAGTACGACCATGCGGAACCCTTGAGCGCGGCAGAACAGCAACAGGCCATCCAAGTCACCCACTGCACGCCCGAAGGCGTGCAACAGGTGATCCAGCGATGGCTCTCCGCCGCCAGGCGGTGACGATCAGCGCGGCGCTTCGGCGTGGCGCACCAGCAGCACCGGCACGGGCGCGTGGCGCACCACCAGTTCGGCATCGCTGCCCAGGGTCAGGCGGCTCAGGCCGCGGCGGCCGTGCGTGCCCATCACGATCAGGTCGCAACCGGCCTTGCCGGCTTCTTCGACCACCACGTCCGCAACGCGGCCACCGATGACCTCACGTGCCACCGAGTCCGCGATGACCCCGGCCGCCTTGGCAACCTCCAGCGCCTTGGCCAGCACTTCCTTGCCGTAGCGCCGCAGATCCTCCTGGACTTCTTCGTAGCTGGCCGCGGCCGCGAAATCCACCAGCATTGGGTACTGGTCGACCACATACAGCAGGTGCAACGCGGTGGAACTGCCAGCGGCCAGCTTGATGGCCTCATTCAAACCGCATTCGGCAGTCGGGCTGCCATCCACGGGAACCAGGATTTTCTTGTACATGAAGATCTCCACTGCGTGGGGTTCGCCCTGAAGGGACGCCGCGCACGATGCGCCGACAGGCAACATGCCGTCGAACCATCAGATCCTAAACCAAGCAGGGGGCCATTCCCCTCCCTGTGTGCTGATGTAAGGTGCCTCCAGGCGCGCAGACGCCAGGGAGGAAAGATATGGAACGGGAGCGCATCGAACCCGAATGGGGGAGGGCAGCAGAGGTCAGCTTCCTGCAGCCCCAGCGCAAGGGCCTGTCTGTCGGCGGACTGGCCCTGGGCGTGGCCGGCGGCATTCTGTTGGCCGTGGCGGTGCTTGTGCTGGTGACACGATTGGCTGCCCGGGCCGAGGCGCCACGTGTGCAACAGCAATTGCGGGAGCAAGCCGAGGCCCTGCAGGAGCGACAACGGCAAGCCGAACTGGTCCGCCAGCAGGAAGTGCAGGCGCAAGCCCAGGCCAGGTTGGCACGGCAGGAAGCGTTACGCGCCGCACAGGCCGAAGCTCAACGCAAGGCTGCTGCTTGGGCCGCGTTCTACAAGGCGCCCGCCCACTGCGCGGAGGTTGCGACGGTGGAATGCGCCAACGACTACATCCGCGCACGCAAGGCGTTTGAAGCCAGGTATCGGGCTGGTGGGTAAGAGATGGGGCACCTGCAGGATCCCGGAGGTGGTGGGTCTGACGGTCCGGTTGCACCGAAGGCGCGCGGCGCTTTTCGCGCCCTGAGCGGAAATTCGGAAGGGGGCAGGGAGGTGCCGGAAAGCCGCCGCTCAACGCCCAGGTCAACGGGCGCCGGAGCGCGAAGCGCGTAGGGCACCAACACTGGCCATGAAAATGCCGAAGGCATGGCCAGTGTTGGCGTCCGCGTTGAACGAATACGAAGGGACTTCCCCAGTCCTGTGACGGTATCGAGGTACCAAGATTGACTCGCGGAAGTTCAATCTGATCGGAAAGGGGAAGTCCATGAGCGAGATTACACGAGGTGTGGTGCCCGGTGTCATCGTGCGTGTGGGGGTGGACCTGGCCAAGCAGGTTTACCAGGTGCATGCGGTGGACCGCAGCGAGCACGTGGTGCTGGCCCGGGCGATGTCGCCGCAGAAGTTCCTGGCCTGGGCGGCCACGCTGCCTGCGGGCTGCATGGTGGCGATGGAGGCCTGCGGCGGTGCCCACCACCTGGGCCGAGAGCTTCGCCTGCTGGGCCTGGATCCGCGCCTCATGGCCGGCCACTTCGTCACGCCCTACCGGGTGCAGGGCCGCAGCGGGAAGAACGATGCCAACGACGCAGCCGCCATCTGCGAGGCCGCCGGCCGGCCCCGCACCCGCTTCGTGCCCATCAAGTCCGCCGCCCAGCAGGGCGTGCTGAGCCTGCATCGCCTGCGTGAAGGCTACAAGGCCGAGCGCACCGGCTGCATCAACCGCCTGCGCGGCCTGCTGGGCGAGTTCGGTCTGGTCTTCCCCCAAAGCCCTGAGAAGCTGCGTGCCAAGCTGGGCGAGACGCTGGAAGACGCCAGCAACGAGTTGCCCGGCGACCTGCGCCTGGGCTTGCAGCAGCCGCACCTGCACTGGAATGTGGCGCCGCCGCCGGTTCGGCTGACACCTGCGACGGCCGCCTGAAACTCAACCCATTCACCTTCGTCCATATTCCCCCGTCCCCCTGACAGCACCGTTGCCAGAGATACATCACAGGTCAGACCGGCAGCAGGCCAGCTCGATAACTCGTCTGTGGCACCCGTCCACGCTGAACGAATGGAGCCCTGCTGAGCGGTTCGTATCTGGGGC
>JAYSCA010000142.1:0-6455 GCA_041915165.1 Ideonella sp. | reverse complement strand
TTGAAGATCTTGTGCCGGCAGTGTTCGCTGTTGGCCTGGGCGAACATCATCAGCTCGACATCGGTCGGGTTGCGCTGCAGGCCGGTGAAGGCCTGGACCAGGTAGTCGATCTCGTCGTCCGACAGGGCCAGGCCGAAGGTGACGTTGGCCGCCTCCAGTGCGGCCTTCCCCTGCCCCAGCACGTCCACATGGGCCATGGGCTCGGCCGGCTTCTCGTCGAACAGGCGGCTGGCGGCCTCGCGCTCAAAGGCCACGCTTTCCGTCATGCGGTCGTGCAGCAGCAAGGCGCAGGCCTGCAGTTCCTCGGTCGACAGCGGCTTGGCGCCGCCGGTCAGGCTGCTGACCAGCCCGCTCTTGAGCTGCAGCCGGTACTCCGTCACCCGCTCGACCCGGTGGATGGTCAGCCCGCAGTTGTGGGCGATGTCGGTGGCCTTGGAGGCCCAGGGCGACACCGTGCCCAGACGCGGCATGACCAGCACCAGCGTGCCCTCATCGCCCTGGGCAGGGTCGCCGTAGTTCAGCAGCTCGGCCAGCTTGGCCTGGACGTCCGCCGCCAGCGGTGCTTCCGTCCAGACCCAATGCACATGGCGGGCCGTCACCCCGGTGATGCGCGGGCAGGCGGCTTGCAGACGGGGCAGAAGCGCGGCAGCGCGGAAGGCGGACAGGGCGTTGCCGCCCTCGAAGTGCATCAGGTGCTTGGGAGCTGTGGACATGGAATCCCGTCGGTTGGCGGCGGTCTGAGGCGGTCGGTGCCGTCGTGACACAGGCCACAGCCGGTGCCGGACTAAAGCACTGGCGTGGCCATGGAAACCGGCAATTTTACGACGCGATGGGATAATTCCCGCATGACCATTACCATCAAGAGTGCTGCCGACATCGAGGGCATGCGCGTGGCCGGGCGTCTGACGTCCGAGGTGCTGGACATGCTGGCCGAACACGTGAAGCCGGGCGTGACCACCAACGAGCTGGACAAGCTGGCCCACGACCTGATCGTCTACGAACAGAAGGCCATCCCCGCCCCGCTGAACTACGCGCCGCCGGGACACAAGCCCTATCCGAAGTCGATCTGCACCTCGATCAACCACCAGGTCTGCCACGGCATCCCGAACGACAAGCCGCTCAAGAACGGTGACATCGTGAACCTGGACATCACGGTCATCAAGGATGGCTGGCATGGCGATTCCAGCCGGATGTTCATCGTCGGTGAAGGGTCCATCGCGGCCAAGCGGCTGTGCCAGCTGACTTATGAAGCCATGTGGAAGGGCATCATGCAGGTGCATGCCGGCGCCCGACTGGGGGACATCGGCCACGCGATCCAGACCTTCGCCGAGAACAACGGCCTGTCGGTGGTGCGCGAGTTCTGCGGCCACGGCATCGGCCACGGTTTCCACGAAGAGCCGCAGGTGCTGCACTATGGCCGCCCCGGCACGCTGGAAGAGCTCAAGGCCGGCATGACGATCACGATCGAGCCGATGCTCAACGCCGGCCGGCGCGAAATCAAGGAAGGGCCGGATGGCTGGGCCATCGTCACCAAGGACCGCTCGCTGTCGGCCCAGTGGGAACACACGGTGCTGGTCACGGAGACCGGCTACGAGGTGCTGACCCTGTCGGCCGGCACCCCGGCGCCGCCCGCTTTCGTGAACGCCTGACGCGCCCGGCCGCAGCAGTACCATGGCCCGCGTCGATGACACCCTCGCTCCCGTCCCGGCTGTGACCGGCTCGCTGCCCATCCCGGAGATCCGTGCCCGCTTCAAGCAGGGCAAGACGGAGCTGCTGGACCACTTCCGGGCCGCCCGGCCGACCATCACCGGCGCCGTTGGGCTGATGAAGCAGCTGGCCCGGCATGTGGACCGCACCCTGGCCCAACTCTGGCGCCAGGCCGGACTGCCGGCACAGGCCGCCCTGATGGCCGTGGGAGGCTATGGGCGCGGGGAGCTGTTTCCCTACTCCGACGTGGATGTGCTGGTGCTGCTGCCCGAGGGGCAGGCGGAGGATGAAACGGTCAAATCGGCCGTCTCGGACTTCATCACCGCCTGCTGGGACGTGGGGCTGGAGATCGGCTCCTCGGTGCGGACGCTGGCCGAATGCGTGACCGAGGCCCAGGCCGACGTCACCGTGCAGACGGCCCTGCTGGAAAGCCGGCTGCTGTGCGGGCCGCGCCGGCTCTACAAGCAGTTCGCCGAGCAGACGCTGGACGCGGTCGATCCAGTGGCCTTCTTCCAGGCCAAGATGCTGGAGATGCGCCAGCGCCACGAGAAGTACGAGGACACGCCCTACGCGCTGGAGCCCAACAGCAAGGAAAGCCCGGGTGGCCTGCGGGACCTGCAGGTGGTGATGTGGGTGGCCCGGGCGGCCCGGCTGGGCAAGACCTGGGCCGAGCTGGCGTCCAAGGGGCTGATCACGCCGTTCGAGGTCAAGCAGCTGCAGCGCAACGAAGGCATCCTGAAGCTGATCCGCTGTCGGCTGCACCTGGTGGCCGGGCGGCGCGAGGACCGGCTGGTGTTCGACCTGCAAACCGCGGTGGCCGAGAGCTTTGGCTTCCATGCCAGTGGCGGCGAGCGGGCCTCCGAGGTCCTGATGCACCGCTACTACTGGGCGGCCAAGGCGGTCACCCAGCTCAACCAGATCCTGCTGCTCAACATCGAGGAGCGGGTGAATGGTTCCGAGAGCGCGCCGATGCGGCCGATCAACGCCCGTTTCCTGGACCGGGCCGGCATGATCGAAGTGGCGCACGACAACCTCTACATCGACAACCCGCACGCCATCCTCGAGACCTTCCTGATCTACCAGCAGACGCCGGGGGTCAAGGGCTTGTCGGCCCGGACGCTGCGCGCGCTCTACAACGCCCGTGGCGTGATGAACAGCGCCTTCAGGCGCGACCCGTTCAACCGGGCGCTGTTCATGGAGATCCTGCAGCAGCACGACGGCCAGACCCACGCCTTCCGGCTGATGAACCAGACCTCGGTGCTGGGGCGCTACCTGTGGGTGTTCCGCGGCATTGTCGGCCGCATGCAGCACGACCTGTTCCACGTCTACACCGTGGACCAGCACATTCTGATGGTGCTGCGCAATGTGCGCCGTTTCTTCATCCCGGAGCATGCGCACGAGTACCCGCAGTGCAGCCAGCTGGCGGCCAACTGGGACAAGCCCTGGCTGCTCTACATTGCGGCCCTGTTCCATGACGTGGCCAAGGGCCGCGGCGGGGACCACTCCGAACTGGGCGCGGTCGAGGTGCGGCGCTTCTGCCGCGACCATGGCCTGGACAAGACCGACACCGCGCTGGTCGAGTTCCTGGTGCATGAGCACCTGACCATGAGCCGGGTGGCTCAGAAGGAAGACCTGTCCGATCCGGACGTGATCGCCCGTTTCGCCCAGAAGATGGGCGACGCCCGGCGCCTGAGCGGCCTGTACCTGCTGACCGTGGCCGACATCCGCGGCACCAGCCCCAAGGTCTGGAACGCCTGGAAGGCCAAGCTGCTGGAAGACCTCTTCCGCATGACGCTGCGCGCACTGGGCGGGGCCACCCCCAACGCCGATGCCGAGATCGAGGCCCGCAAGCAGGAAGCCCGGCATCTGCTGGCCTTGCACTCCGCGCTGCCCGGTACCGAGGAGCCGCTGTGGAACACGCTGGAGGTCAGCTACTTTGCGCGCCATGACGCCTCGGAGGTGGCCTGGCATGCCCGCGCGCTGTGGCGCTATCTACAGTCGAAGGAGCCGATCGTCCGCGCCCGGCCCTCGACCATTGGCGAAGGCCTGCAGGTGCTGGTCTATGCGCCCGACCGGCCTGACCTGTTCGCCCGCATCTGCGGCTACTTCGACGGCGCCGGCTTCTCGATCCAGGACGCCAAGGTGCACACCACCCGCCTGGGCTATGCGCTGGACACCTTCCAGGTGGTCAGCTCGGCGATCGACGACCCCGAGCCCTCGGCCTACCGGGACATGATCTCGCTGGTCGAGACGCAGGCCGTCCAGGCCCTGGCCAGCACCGCGCCGCTGCCCGAATCGGTGCCCCGTGGTCGGGTCTCGCGGCGCGTGCGCTCCTTCCCGGTCAAGCCACGGGTGAACCTGCGCCCGGACGAGCGGCGCCAGCGCTGGCTGCTGTCGGTCAGTGCCAGCGACCGCCCCGGCCTGCTCTACGCGATTGCCCGCGTGCTGGGCCGGCATGAGATCAACCTGCAACTGGCCAAGGTGAGCACCCTGGGCGAGCGGGTGGAAGACACCTTTCTGGTGTGCGGCAAGGCCATGCAGCTGCCCAAGACACAGCTGCAGGTAGAGAGCGAGCTGCTGGACGTGCTGGCACCGCCACGGTGACCGGCCCGCCACCGGGCGTCCGGGTACGGGATCGCCCCGGTGGCAGCCGACCGAGGTGGCCCCGACACTGCGTGCCAGGGGCCCCGCCCCGGGGTGCCCGACGCGCATGTCAGGAGATCCGCCATGTCCCTGCGCCTGGCCGAGAAGGCCCTGCTGGAGTCCCGCAGCTACCGGGTACGCAGTCTGCCGCTGTGGCGGCCCCTGGCTTGGTTGGCGCGAGGCTGGCAAGACCTGTGGCGCTGCCCCGGGCCCGGCCTGCTGCACGGCCTGGTGGCAGCACTGTTTGGCACCCTGCTGCTGGCGATGGCCTGGCGACACTTCTGGCTGCTGATCGGTGCCTTCAGCGGCTTCCTGTTGGTGGCGCCGCTGCTGGTCACCGGCCTGTACGCCGTGAGCCGCGATCTGGCGCGGGGCCGGTCACCGAACCTGAACACCGCGCTGGCATGCTGGGCGCCGCGGGATGGCCGGTTGGTGGTTTTCGGTATCCTTCTGGCTTTTGCCGGCACCGGCTGGGTGATGACCTCGGCCCTGCTGGTCACCGGACTGGTGCCGCGGCGCGTGGAAACGCTGGAAGATTTCTTGCGTGAGGTGGTGCTGGCACGGGACGGCTTCGTGTTCGAATCCTGGCTGGCCCTGGGGGCCCTGCTGGCAGCGCCGGTGTTTGCCTCGACCGTGGTGGCGATGCCCTTGCTGCTGGATCGGCCGATCGGCGTGCTGGGGGCCGTCCTCACCAGTTGGAAGGTGGTGCTGGAGCATCCCGCCGCGCTGGCCTTGTGGGCGGTGCTGCTGCTGGGGCTGACGGCCGTGGGCATGGCCACGGCCATGGTGGGATTGATCGTGATTGTTCCCTGGTTGGGTCATGCCAGCTGGCATGCCTACCGGGATGTTGTGGACGGCTCTGCCCGGGCGGAGCGAGATGGTTAGATGTTTGGTTTCACAGAAGAGCAAATCGCATGGTTTGGCCTGACCTTCGGGGTCACGGCCTTCATGCTCTACATGGTGTTCATCATCCTGCAGCTGGCGCGGGAATCGAAGGCTGGCCGCTTCGGCACCTTCGTGCTGTTGCTGGGGCTGGGGGTGGGTCTGCTGGGCTTTGCGGCCAAGGGACTGATCAAGTTCTTCATGGCGGGCATCATCGAATGAGCGCCGTGGCCACCTCCGGCAGCGAGGCACCGCTGCACAAGCACACGCTGTTCGAAGACGTCCAGGGCCTGCTGATCGGCACCCTGTTCGTCGCCATCGGCTTGGCCATGTTCCGCCAGGTCGGGCTGATGACCGGCGGCACGGTGGGCATCGCCCTGCTGACCCGCCTGATGACCGGCTGGTCCTTCGGCCCGGTGTTCTTTGCGATCAACCTGCCCTTCTACTGGCTGGCCTGGCGGCGGCTGGGGAGTCGCTTCACCGTCAAGACCATGTTGGCGGTCACGCTGCTGTCCTGGCTGAGCGAATCGATGCCCCGCTGGCTGCACTTCGATCTGGTGCATCCGCTGTTCGCGGCCCTGGCCGGCGGGCTGCTGATCGGCACGGGCTTCATCATCCTGTTCCGTCACCGCGCCAGCCTGGGGGGCCTGAACGCCGTGGTGCTCTGGCTGCAGGAACGCTTCGGCTGGCGGGCCGGGAAGGTGCAGCTGGCTCTGGACGCCACCATCTTGCTGGCGTCCCTGCCGTGGGTCGATCTGCCGCGTCTGGCGCTGTCGATCCTGGGGGCCGCCGCCATGAACTTCGCCCTGGCCGTGAACCACAAGCCAGGCCGCTACATGGCCTTCTGAGGGCGGGCCAGACGATACAAAGGCCGGGGCCTCCGACGAGGAGGCACCCGGCCCCAGTGGCGAAAGAACGCCCTGGTGGTCAGCCCATGTGCAGGCCGCCGTTGCAGGAGAAGTCCGCCCCGGTGGTGAAGCCGGAATCATCCCCCGCCAGCCAACCGACGATGGAGGCGATTTCCTCCGGCTTGCCCAGCCGCTTGACCGGGATGCTGGCCACGATCTTTTCCAGCACCTCGGGCTTGATGGCTCGGACCATGTCGGTGCCGATGTAGCCCGGGCTGACGGTGTTCACCGTGACGCCCTTGACCGCCAGTTCCTGCGCCAGGGCCATCGTGAAGCCGTGCATGCCGGCCTTGGCGGCCGAGTAGTTGGTATGGC
>JAYSCA010000141.1:0-6493 GCA_041915165.1 Ideonella sp. | reverse complement strand
GCGCCAGCGCATCGCCCACGAACTGCAGTGGCCGGTGCGTGTGCCGCCCGCGGGTGGCCGCTTCATGCCCTGACCCCGGATGAGCCCGACGCTGGAATTTCCGGGCATGGTCCAGGGCCTGGCCGCGGCGCTGGGCGCCGGCCTGTTGGTGGGGCTGGAACGCGAGCGCCGCAAGGGGGAGAGCCGCGAACGCAACGCGGCCGGCATCCGCACCTTCAGCGTGGCCTCGCTCCTGGGCGCGCTGGCCCAGAGCCTGAACGTGCAGCTCCAGCAGCCGTCGCTGGTGCTGCTGGGGGGGCTGATGGTGATGCTGTTGGGCGTCTTCTCGTACCTGCGCAGCCTGCAGCGCGACCCGGGCGTGACCACCGAACTGGCCCTGTTCACCACCTATGTGATCGGGGTGCTGTGCGCTGTCGCCCCGCTGCAGGGCGGTGGGCTGGCCGTGGTGCTGGCCGGGCTGCTGGCCTCACGCACCCAGTTGCACCGCTTCTCGACCCGGGTGTTGACCGAGGCCGAGCTGCACGATGGCCTGATGCTGGCCGCCTTCTCGCTGGTGGCGCTGCCGCTGATACCCCCCGGTCCCTTGGCGGCGCTCGGCGGCCTGAACCTGCGGCAGATCGCCCTGCTGGTGCTGCTGCTGCTGACCATGCAGGCCGCCGGTCACATCGCGCTGCGCGCCTTTGGCGAGCGCGCCGGCATGGTGCTGACCGGCGTGTTCGGCGGCGTCGTCTCCAGCACCGCGACCATCGCTTCCATGGGCACCAAGGCCCGCCACGGCGAGCTGCCCCCCAAGGCCGCGCTGACGGCGGCCGTGGCCTCCACCGTGGCCACCTGGACCCAGGCCGAGCTGATCCTGCTCACCCAGTCACCCGAACTGGCCTGGCATCTGGCGGCCCCCGCCGCACTGGGCACGCTGATGGCCGCAGCCGGCACCCTGACCCTGATCTGGCACGCCACGCCCGACGCCGGCCCCGCGGGGCCGGTGGCGGGTGTGCGCGTGCTGCAGCTGCGCGAGGCCCTGCTGGTGGCCGGTGCGCTGGCCGGCGTGTCCTGGCTGGTGCGGGCCGCCTCGCAATGGTTGGGGCCCGAGGCTGTCGTGGCCAGCGCCTCGCTCTCGGGCATGGTCGACGCCCATGCCAGTGCGGCGGCGCTGGGCGGGCTCTACAGCAGCGGTGATCTGGACCTGGCCACGGCCAAGGTCGGTGTCGTCGCAGTGATCACCGCCAACTCGGTGTCGCGGGCGGTGGTGGCGGCATCGGCCGGTGGGCGCCAGTTCGCCCTGCCGGTGGCCGCTACCTTGCTGAGCTCAGCCGCGGCCAGTTGGCTGGGCTGGTGGCTGACCCGCGCGCTCTGAGTCATCCGCCCTGCGGGACAGCGCAGGTCTCAGCGGAACTCGCGCTGGCGCAGCCACTTGGTGGCCACCCACTTCTCGCCCGCCTGCACCGGCGCGCCGCCGTGCAGCGTGCGGGTGGCGGCGTCCGGCCGCGGATAGCTGAAGAACACCGCCTGGCCCTTGATGGGCGCGACCTCCAGCCCCACGTCCGGGAAGGTGGTGGCCCCGCCCCCGTCGGGCGTGTTCAGGTACATCAGCAGCGTGGCCAGACGCTGCCCGCCGCGCGAGAGGATGGTGTGGGCGCCCGGCTGATGCGGGTCGAAGTAGTCGTGGTGGGGCAGGTACTGCGCCCCCGGCCGGTAGCGCAGGACCTGCAGGCCCTCGCCGTGGCTGACCGGCCAGTGGATCAGCGCGGCAATGCGCGCCTCAATGCGTTCACAGAGCTCGCTCTCGCCACGTTCGAAGAACATGCCCTCGCTGGTGCGGGCGCTGTTGACCTCGCTGCCCCCGGTGTCGGCCACCACGGTCTCGGAGCGGGCCAGGCGGCTGTTGGCCATGGCCACCAGGCCATCGCATTCCTCGTCGGACAGGAACCCACCCAGCACCACCACCCGCGGCAGGGCCAGCGTCATCAGCACGTCCACGGTGCGGTCCGGCAGCACCAGCTGGTTGGGCGCGGCGGACAGATCGATGTGCGGCAGGCCATCCGGACCCGCCTCATCGCCTTCCACCTCGCGCAGCATGCCCTGCAGCGCCGCCAAGGCGATGGCCCGCTCCCAGCCACTGGCCTCCATGGCCTGCAAGACGTCGTCCGTCCGGCAGCCGGCCTGCAGCTGCTCGCGGATCCAGTCGCGCAACTCCGGCGTCACGGTCTGCAAGCTCATGCGGCGTCCTTGCGCCGGAACACCAGCCGGTCGGGGTCGGAGGCCGCGGCGTCAAAGCCATAGCCCTCGCTGGCAAAGCCCTGCAGCGCCGCCACCTGGGTGATGCGGTGCTGAATGGCGAACCGGGCCATCAGGCCACGGGCCCGTTTGGCATGAAAGCTGATGACCTTCCAGCGACCGCCCTTCCAGTCCTCGAACACGCAGTCCACCACCCGGGCCTGCAACACCTTGCGGTCCACGGCCTTGAAGTATTCCTGCGAGGCCAGGTTCACGACCACCGGCGCCGGCCCTTCGCCCAACTGCGCGTTGAGAGTTCGGCTGAGCGTGTCGCCCCAGTAGCCGTACAGGTTCTTGGCACCGGGCGTGGCCAGGGGGATGCCCATCTCCAGCCGGTAGGGCTGCAGCCGGTCCAGCGGCCGCAGCAGGCCGTACAGCCCGGAGAGGATCACCAGGTGCTGCTGGGCCCAGCCCAGGTCGTCGACCGACAGGCTGCCCGCGGCCAGCCCCTCGTAGACGTCGCCATTGAAGGCCAGCACCGCCGGCTTGCTGTTGCGTTCGGTGAAGCGGGTGGACCAGGCGCCGTAGCGGGCCACGTTGAGCTGGGCCAGCGGGTCGGACAGGTCCATCAGCGAGGCCACCTCCTGCACGCTCTTGGTCTTGAGCACGTCGATCAGGGCGGCCGCTTCCTTGACGAAGCGCGGCCGGGTGGCCAGGGCCGCCACCTCGGGCGGCACGGGGGTCTCGTAGTCCAGGGTCTTGGCGGGCGAGATCAGGAACAGCATGTCGTCAGGCTCAGGGCGAACAGGTGTCTTCGTCGGCGTCGTCGGCCCCACCGGGCACGCCAGCGCGCGGCCGGGCCGGGGCGGCCCCGAGGGCCTCGGCCCAGGTGCGGTGGGGAATGTGGCTGGTCAGCCGGTGCAGAGCGCAGTTCAGCAGGTGGCCGTTGATCTCGTGACCCACCCCCTCGGCGATGTCGATCGTCGCATCGCCCTGCAGCTCGGCCAGCCGCTCGATCGCGGCCCGGGCGTGCGCAACCGGAATCACCGGGTCGGCCTCGCCATGCAGGAAATGCAGCGTGGTCAGGGCCGGCGCCACGCTGGGCAGCGCGGCATAGCGGCCGGAGAAGGCCAGCACCCGGCCGGCCAGGCCATCGTGGGCCTGTGCCAGTTCCAGCGCCATGATGGCGCCCTGCGAGAAGCCCCACAGCGCGGTGGCCGCCTCGCCCACGCCCAGCGCCTGCTGGGTCTGACGCAGCCAGGCCACCAGGGGCGGCAGCGCCGCCGCCACCCGCGCGGGGCGGTTGGCCTCGGTCACGTCCCGCAGCGAAAACCACTGCCGGGCCTCGCCGGCAGCGTCCATGTCCAGGGGTTCAAAGCCATCCGGCGCCACGATGGCGGCCTGCGGGAAGGCGCGCTGCAGGTGGGCGGCCAGCGGGGCCATGCCCTCGGCTCGGTCGCCCACGCCGTGCAGCAGCACCATCAGCTGGGCGGGTGCGCCCTGGGCCGGCAGCCATTGCAAAGTCTTGCTCATGTCTTGATTGTCTCCGGGCTGCGGGAACCGAGTGGGGGCTGGGGCCATGCCAGCAGGCCCCCGCTGCAGCGCCGGAGCGACAAACCTAAAATGGCCGTTTCGACGCGACACGCCCCAGACATGACCCGCAAGCTCTTCGTCACCACCGCCCTGCCCTACGCCAATGCGCCCTTCCACATCGGGCACATGATGGAGTACATCCAGGCCGACATCTGGGTGCGGTTCCAGCGCATGCAAGGGTCCGAGGTGCACTTCGTCGGTGCCGACGACGCCCACGGCGCGCCGATCATGATCGCCGCCGAGAAGGCCGGCATCACGCCGCAGCAGTTCGTGGCCCAGGTGGCCGCGGGCCGGCCCAAGTACCTCAACGGCTTCCACATCGCCTTTGACAACTGGCACTCCACCGACGGCCCGGAGAACCACCAGCTGGCCCAGGACATCTACCGCGCGCTGCGCGACGCCGGTCTGGTGGACGTGAAGCTGATCGAGCAGTTCTACGACCCCGAGAAGGGCATGTTCCTGCCCGACCGCTTCATCAAGGGCGAATGTCCCAAGTGCGGCGCGGCCGACCAGTACGGCGACTCCTGCGAGGTCTGCGGCGCGGTCTACGCCCCCACCGAGCTGAAGAATCCGTACTCGGCCCTGTCGGGCGCGACGCCGGTGCTCAAGACCTCGGACCACTACTTCTTCCGCCTGTCCGACCCGCGCTGCGTCGAGTTCCTGGAACAGTGGACCGGCACGCCCGGCCGCCTGCAGCCCGAGGTGCTCAACAAAATCAAGGAATGGTTCACCAAGGACGAAGAGGGCCAGGGCGGCCTGGGTGACTGGGACATCAGCCGCGATGCGCCCTACTTCGGCATCGAGATCCCCGATGCGCCGGGCAAGTACTTCTACGTCTGGCTGGACGCCCCGATCGGCTACCTGGCCTCGCTGAAGAACTACTTCGGCAAGAAGGGCATCGACTACGACGCCTTCTTCGCCGACCCGGCGGTGGAGCAGATCCACTTCATCGGCAAGGACATCACCTACTTCCACACCCTGTTCTGGCCGGCGATGCTGCATTTCAGCGGCCGCAAGGCGCCCGACAAGATCAACGTGCACGGCTTCATCACGGTCAACGGCGGCCAGAAGATGAGCAAGAGCCGCGGCACCGGCATCAGCCCGCTGAAGTACCTGGACCTGGGCCTGCACCCGGAATGGCTGCGCTACTACATCGCCGCCAAGCTCAACAGCCGGGTCGAGGACATCGACTTCAACCCCGAGGACTTCGTCGCCCGGGTCAACTCGGACCTGGTGGGAAAGTACATCAACATCGCCTCGCGCGCGGCCGGCTTCCTGAGCAAGCGCTTCGAGGGCACGCTTTCGGCCGACCTGGGCGTGGAAGGCCGCGCCTTGCTGGACGCGCTGCGCGCCCAGCGGCCCGCCATCACCGAGCTCTACGAGGAGCGCGAGTATGGCAAGGCCCTGCGCGAGGTCATGGCCCTGGCCGACAAGGTCAACGAGTACGTGGACACCCACAAGCCCTGGGAACTGGCCAAGAAGCCCGAGAACGCGGCCGCGCTGCACGACGTCTGCAGCACCTGCATCGAGGCCTTCCGCCTGCTGACCATCTACCTGAAGCCGGTGCTGCCGGCCCTGGCCGAGAAGGTCGAGGCCTTCCTGCAGGTCGCGCCGATGAACTTCGACGACATCGAGCGCGCGCTGGGCGCCCACACCATCGGCACCTACCAGCACCTGATGCAGCGCGTCGATGCCCAGCTGCTGGACGAGCTGCTGGCGCCGCCGCCCGCGCCCAAGCTCATCCCCGGTGGCGAGGAACTGGCCCCCGAGATCAAGATCGACGACTTCAGCAAGGTCGACCTGCGCATCGCCAAGATCGTCAAGGCCGAGCCTGTGGAAGGCAGCGACAAGCTGCTGCGCCTGACGCTGGACGTGGGCGAAGGCCAGACGCGCAACGTCTTCAGCGGCATCAAGAGCGCCTACAAGCCCGAGGACCTGGAAGGCAAACTGACGGTGATGGTGGCCAACCTGGCCCCGCGCAAGATGAAGTTCGGCGTCAGCGAAGGCATGGTGCTGGCCGCCAGCCACGCCGACGAGAAGGCCCACCCCGGCATCTTCGTGCTGGAGCCCTTCCCCGGTGCCCAGCCGGGCATGCGGGTGCGCTGAGCTCCGCACCCCTCAGCCCGTCCCGGTCCCGCCGGTGGCGGGCGCCCTGGGCGGTGATGCGCACAACGGCCCCCAGAGTCCTCAAGCAGACGGATGATGCAGGGGGAGAAGGCGCTATCACCTGTTTATGGGAATTGACGCCCATCGCCGCGGGCCCAAGCATACGCGCCATCTTCCGCTTCCAGCGAGACCGCGCAGACTGCCATGGGTGCTGCTCCGTGTCAGAAGGAAACGCCGGCACTGCAATGGCTGTCATCGCAGCTGGCGGGGCGCTTTCGAGCCGCCTTCCTGCGGGAAGCGCTGGCGGACGACGCCTGGCTGACCCAGGTCGATCTGGACCTGATGGTTTTCGGCGACGTGCCCGGCTTCCGGCCGGAGCGCCGGTTTGCCCCGGACGGCACGGCGATCGACCTGGCCTGGTACCCCGCCGCCTGGCTCTCGCAACCCGAGCGCCTGGCTGCCGCCGGGCTGGCCGCGCACCGTCTGAAGAGTGCCCGGCTGCTGTGGGATGTGGGCGGCGACGCCCTCTCCTGCCGCCGGGCTTTTGACCACCGTCTCTACCAGCCGGCCGTGCAGCGGC
>JAYSCA010000140.1:0-6526 GCA_041915165.1 Ideonella sp. | reverse complement strand
TCTCGGTGAGCTGCGCCACGGCTTCATAGGTCAGCGTGCCCGAGCGGGACACGACGCCGATGCGGCCCTTGCGGTGGATGTGGCCCGGCATGATGCCGATCTTGATTTCTTCCGGGGTGATCAGGCCGGGGCAGTTGGGGCCCAGCAGCAGGGTCTTCTTGCCGCCAGCGGCTTCCTTGGCCTTCATCTTGTTGCGCACCATCAGCATGTCGCGCACGGGAATGCCTTCGGTGATGCAGATCGCCAGGTCCAGGTCGGCCTCGACGGCTTCCCAGATGGCGTCAGCGGCGCCAGCGGGCGGCACGTAGATCACCGAGACGGTGGCGCCGGTCTGCGCGGCCGCTTCCTTGACGGTGGCGTAGATGGGAATGTCGGAGAACTTCTCACCGGCCTTCTTGGGGTTCACGCCGGCGACGAAGCAGTTCTTGCCATTGGCATAGGCCTGGCAGCCCAGGGTGTGGAACTGGCCGGTCTTGCCGGTGATCCCCTGGGTGATGACCTTGGTGTCCTTGTTGATGTAGATCGACATGACTAAATTCCTTCTGGGCGTGCTTACTTGACGGCGGCCACGATCTTGGTGGAGGCGTCGGCCATGGTGTCGGCCGAGATGATGGGCAGGCCGGATTCGGCCAGCATCTTCTTGCCCAGTTCCTCGTTGGTGCCCTTCATGCGCACGACCAGCGGCACGCTCAGGTTCACGGCCTTGCAGGCTGCGATCACGCCTTCGGCGATGGTGTCGCAGCGCATGATGCCGCCAAAGATGTTCACCAGAATGCCCTTGACCTTGGGGTTCTTGAGCATCAGCTTGAAGGCCTCGGTGACCTTCTCGGTGGTGGCACCGCCGCCCACGTCCAGGAAGTTGGCCGGCTCGCCGCCGAACAGCTTGATGGTGTCCATCGTGGCCATGGCCAGGCCGGCGCCGTTGACCAGGCAGCCGATGTTGCCGTCCAGGCTGATGTAGGCCAGGTCGAACTTGGAGGCTTCGATCTCGGCCGGATCTTCTTCGTCCAGGTCGCGGTAGGCCACGATCTCGGGGTGGCGGAACAGCGCGTTGGCGTCGAAGTTGAACTTGGCGTCCAGCGCGATCAGGTTGCCCTTGCTGTCACGGTTGAGCGGGTTGATCTCGACCAGCGAGGCATCCGTCTCCATGTAGCAGCGGTACAGGTTCTTGAACAGCGTGACGGCCTGATCGACCGTGTGGCCTGCCATGCCGATGGCCTGGGCCACCTTGGCGGCCTGCGCATCGGTCAGACCGACCAGCGGGTCGATGTATTCGGTGACGATCTTCTCGGGCGTCGAGTGGGCCACTTCCTCGATGTCCATGCCGCCTTCGGAGGAGGCGATCAGGGCCACCTTCTGGGTGCCGCGGTCGGTCACCAGGGAGACGTAGAACTCCTTCTGGATGTCGGCGCCCTCTTCGATGTAGAGGCGGCGGACCTTCTGGCCTTCCGGGCCGGTCTGGTGCGTGACCAGCTGCATGCCCAGGATCTGCTCGGAGAGCTTCTTCACGTCGTCCAGGGTCTTGGCGACCTTCACGCCACCGCCCTTGCCGCGGCCACCGGCGTGGATCTGGGCCTTGACCACCCACACCGGGCCACCCAGCTTCTGGGCAGCTTCCACCGCCTCTTGCACGTTGAAGGCCGGAATGCCCTTGGGCACCGGGACGTCGAACTGGCGCAGGATTTCCTTGCCTTGGTATTCGTGAATCTTCATGGGTGGTCTTTTCGTGAGTTCAGGACGAAAGAGAGGAGCGGAATCCGCGGCCAGCTCATCGGCGAAGGGCTGGCGGCATCTTCAGGGGGCCATTCTGCAGGACGGTCGGGCCAGTCTTTTGGCCAAAACCCCCCAGGTGTTTGGAGCATCAGCCGCCGCGCTTGCAGTCGACTGACAAAGCCCGGCGCACCAGGGAAAGCCCTGATTCAGGTCGCATTTCAGGCAGCCTTTGACCGTAGCATGGCGTGCTGCACTGCAGCAGCGGGGAAACCCTTGGTGAGCGGGCCCCGGGTCAGAACAGGTCGTCGTCGGCGCTGCCGCCCAGGACCTTGCGCACCACGTCCCCGCTGAACCCGCGGGCGGCCAGAAAGCGCATCTGCCGCACGCGCTCGGCCGCGTCGGCCGGCGGGTGGTCGAAGCGCTTGCGCCAGACCTCGCGGGCGCGCTGCACCTCGGTCTGGCGCAGGGTCTGCACGGTCTCGGCGTCCAGGCTGACGCCGTGGCGGGCCAGGTCCTGCCGCAGACGGGCCAGGCCCTGGCGCGGCGCCCGGCTGTTCAGCCGGCTCTCGATGAAGCGTTCGTCGCTCTGGTAGCGCTGGGTCTGCAGCCAGTCGAGCACGGCCTCGACCTCGGCCAGCAGCGCTTCGGTGGCGGCGGCGCGGCTGGCCCGGTCGTCGGCGACCGGCGCCGATGGGGAGGGCGCCTCCGCGGCCTCCCCGAAGGGGTCGCCTTCCCAGCCACTGCCCCAGCCGCTTGGCGGCGCGGCGGCCTCAGCCTCGAAGGCGGCGCGCTTGCGGGCATGGGCCAGCAGCTTGGTGCGCAGCTCGGCCCGGCTGTGTTCGCGCCGGGACAGCAGGGCCAGGGCCTGGGCCTTGAGGCTGAGCGGGGCGCGTTTCATGGGCTGGATGTGACACCGGGCGGCCTGGGCCGCCCGGTGACTGGGAACGTGGGACGGTTTACTCGTTGTCCGCCGCCGCCGGTGCGGCTGCTGCCGCGGCGGCCGGATTCAGCTGGGGCACGCCCAGCGCGGCGCGCACCTTGTTTTCAATTTCGCGGGCGAGGTCGGGGTTCTCGCGCAGGAATTCGCGGCAGTTGTCCTTGCCCTGGCCGATCTTCTCGCCGTTGTACGAGTACCAGGCGCCGGCCTTGTCGACCACCTTGGCCTGCACGCCCAGGTCGATGATCTCGCCCTCGCGGCTCACGCCTTCGCCGTAGAGGATGTCGAACTCGGCCTCGCGGAAGGGCGGGCTGACCTTGTTCTTGACCACCTTGACGCGGGTCTCGTTGCCGATGACTTCCTCGCCGCGCTTGATCGAGCCGATGCGGCGGATGTCCAGCCGCACCGAGGCGTAGAACTTCAGTGCATTGCCGCCGGTGGTGGTCTCGGGGCTGCCGAACATCACGCCGATCTTCATGCGGATCTGGTTGATGAAGACGACCGTGCAGTTGGACTTCTTGATGGTGGCGGTCAGCTTGCGCAGGGCCTGGCTCATCAGGCGGGCCTGCAGGCCGGGCAGCTGGTCGCCCATCTCGCCTTCGATTTCGGCCTTGGGCGTCAGCGCTGCCACCGAGTCGATGATGATCAAGTCGACCGCGCCGGAACGCACCAGCGAGTCGACGATTTCCAGGGCTTGTTCGCCGGTGTCGGGCTGGCTGATCAGCAGGTCTTGCAGGTTGACGCCCAGCTTTTGCGCGTACTGCACGTCCAGCGCATGTTCAGCGTCGATGAAGGCGGCCACGCCGCCGAGCTTTTGCATCTCGGCCACGACCTGCAGGGTCAGCGTGGTCTTGCCAGAGGACTCGGGGCCGTAGATCTCGACCACCCGGCCGCGCGGCAGGCCGCCCACGCCCAGGGCCACGTCCAGACCCAGCGAACCGGTGGAGACGACCTGGATGTCTTCGGGCTTTTCATCGGTGCCCAGCCGCATGATGGAGCCCTTGCCGAACTGCTTTTCGATTTGCGACAGCGCGGCCTGCAGGGCCTTGGCCTTGTCGGGGTTCAGGTTGGTGACAGGGGCGTTCATGCGGTTCTCCTCAGTTCGGGCCATTATGGCAGAGGCTGGATATTCGTACAGTACTTTTTGAGGAGGCGGGGCGGGCGGGCTGGTGCCGACCGGAATGGGGTGGGCGACTGCCTAGAATCCGCTCCCAGGAGAGAGATCATGCGCATCCTGATTGCCGAAGATGACCAAGTGCTGGCGGACGGCTTGTTGCGTTCGCTGCGCGGGACGGGCTATGCGGTCGATCAGGTCGGCACCGGTTCCGAGGCCGATGCGGCCCTGGCGGCGCACGAGTTCGACCTCGTGATCCTGGACCTGGGCTTGCCCAAGCTGCATGGGCTGGAGGTGTTGCGGCGCATGCGCGCACGCGGCTGCGCCACGCCGGTGCTGATCCTCACCGCGGCCGATTCGGTCGAGCAACGGGTCAAGGGCCTGGACCTGGGCGCGGACGACTTCATGGCCAAGCCTTTCTCGCTGCAGGAGCTGGAGGCGCGGGTGCGCGCGCTGACGCGGCGTGGGCTGGGCACGGCCTCCAGCATCATCAAGCACGGGCCGCTGTCCTTCGATGCCACCGGCCGCGTGGCCTATCTGAACGACCAGATGATCGACCTCTCGGCGCGCGAGATCAGCCTGCTGGAGGTGCTGTTGCAGCGGGCCGGCCGGCTGGTCAGCAAGGATCAGCTGGTCGCGCGCCTGTGCGAGTGGGGCGAAGAGGTGAGCAACAACGCCATCGAGGTCTACATCCACCGGCTGCGCAAGAAGATCGAGCATGGCCCGGTGCGCATCGCCACGGTGCGCGGGCTGGGCTATTGCCTGGAAAAGATTCCGGGTTGACCCGCCGGCCCGGTGCCAGCGCGGCGTCAGCCGGCTCCCCTAGGCTGCGCCCACCATGAGGTTGCTCACGTCCGCCCGCCCCGCCAGCGCCCCGCGCGAGCAGCGTTCGCTGTTCGGCGAGATCCTGGACTGGATGCTGGCGCCGCTGCTGCTGCTGTGGCCGATGAGCGTCGCGCTGACCTGGCTGGTGGCGCAGAACATTGCCGCCCGCCCTTATGACCGCGATCTGGGGCAGTTGGCGCGGGTGGTGTCGCGCCAGATCGCGGCCGAGCTGACCCAGCATCCGGGCGAACTGCCGGCCCGGCTGCCCGAGTCCACCGCGGTGCTGCTGCGCAGCGACGATGTGGACAAGGTGTACTTCCAGGTGCTGGATGCGCAGGGCCGGCTGCTGGCGGGCGATGGCGAGATTCCGGTGCCGCTGGGTGAGCCCTCACCGCTGGGGGAGCTGGTCTGGCGCGACGCCGAGGTGTTCAGCGAGCCGGTCCGGGTGGTGGCGGTGCGGCCCACGCTGCCGGAAGGGGTGGTCTCGCCGATCGCGCTGGTGCAGGTGGCCGAGACCCTGGGCAAGCGCTCGCGCCTGGCCACCGAGATCATCAAGGGCGTGATCCTGCCGCAGTTCGTGATCCTGCCGGTGGCGGTGCTGCTGGTGTGGTTCGCGCTGGCGCGCGGCATCGCGCCGCTCAACGAGCTGCAGCAGCGCATCCGCCGCCGAGAGAGCCACGACCTCAGCCCGATCGACGAGCTGGAGGCGCCCGAGGAAGTGGCACCGCTGGTGCGCTCCATCAACGACCTGCTGGCCCGGCTGGACCAGTCGGTCGGGGCGCAGAAGCACTTCCTGGCCGATGCTGCGCACCAGCTCAAGACGCCGCTGGCTGGACTGCGCATGCAGGCCGAGCTGGCCCAGCGCGAGATCGACGCCGGCGGCGACACCCGCACCGTGCGGCGCTCGCTGGAGCAGATCGCGCTGTCCAGCCAGCGCGCGGCGCACATGGTCAACCAGCTGCTGTCGATGGCGCGGGCCGAGGACGAGGAGCAGGCGCGGCGCCAGCAGCCCTTCGACCTGGCCGAGATCGCCACCGAGACGGTGCAGGACTTCGTGTCCAAGGCGCTGGAAAAGCGCATCGATCTCGGCTATGAAGGGCCGGCACCGGGTGAGCCGATGCTGTCGCTGGTGGGGCAGCCGCTGCTGGTGCGCGAGCTGGTGCGCAACCTGGTGGACAACGCCTTGCAGTACACCCCGGCCGAAGGCACGGTGACCGTGCGCGTGGTGCCCGACCCCTTTGGCCAGGTGGTGGCGCTGCAGGTGGAGGACAACGGCCCGGGCATTCCGGCGGCCGAGCGCGAGCAGGTGCTCCAGCCCTTCTATCGCGCCCTGGGTACCGATGTGGATGGCAGCGGCCTGGGCCTGGCCATCGTCAAGGAGATTGCCGAACGGCATGGCGCGACGGTGGACATCGACACCGCCCGCGCCGGCGCCCCGGTGCCGCCGGGCGAACGGCCGGGCACCTTGTTCACCGTGCGCTTTCCGGTGCTGCCGCCCGCCTGAGGGCGGCCCCCAGCAGACCCAGACCCTCAGGTCTGGATGATGCGGCGGCTTTTGGCGATGGACATCAGCATGCCCAGCGCCAGGCCCAGCGTCACCATCGCGGTACCGCCATAGCTGATGAAGGGCAGCGGAATGCCCACCACCGGCAGGATGCCGCTGACCATGCCCATGTTCACCATCGCGTAGGTAAAGAAGCTCATCGTCAGCGCGCCCGCCAGCAGCCGCGAAAACACGGTGGGCGCCTGGTTGGCGATCACCAGCCCGCGGGCGATCACGAAGGTGAAGGCGCCGATCAGCACCAGCGCACCGATCAGGCCGAACTCTTCGGCGAAGGCGGCGAACACGAAGTCGGTCGTGCGTTCGGGGATGAACTCCAGGTGGGTCTGGGTGCCCTGCATGAAGCCCTTGCCGGTGACGCCGCCCGAGCCGATCG
>JAYSCA010000139.1:0-6527 GCA_041915165.1 Ideonella sp. | reverse complement strand
CCGCCAGTGTGGACGTGCTGCAGCGCCTGGGCGCCGGCATCTGCTTCTTCTCCCCGCTGGCCGGCGAGCCGGTGCCCACCGGTGCCACCGCGGTCTATCTGCCCGGCGGCTACCCGGAGCTGCATGCCGCCACGCTGGCCGCCCAGCACGGCGTGCGCGACAGCCTGGCGGCCCACTGCGCCGCCGGCCGGCCGCTGGTGGCCGAATGCGGCGGCATGTTGGCGCTGGCCGACAGCCTGACCGACGCGCAGGGCGTGCGCCATGCCGGCTGGGGCCTGCTGCCCGGCGAGGCCTGCATGCGCCCGCGGCTGGTCAACCTGGGCCTGCAGTCGGTGGATCTGCCCGAAGGCCCGGTGCGGGGCCACACCTTCCACCACGCCACCTTTGAGAGCCCGCTGACACCGATCGCCCAGACCCGGGCCCAGCGCCAGCACGGCCGACCCGAGGCCGTCTACCGCCAGGGTCGCTTGCAGGCCAGCTTTCTGCACGCTTATTTCCCCAGCGCGCCTGCGGCGGTGGCGGGGTGGTTCGCGCTGAACTGACGCGGGGTCACACCGTGCGCAGCAAGGCCCTGGACAGCGGAGAGACCGGCCCTTGCGGCAGTGGCAGTGGCAGGGTCGCGTGCGATGGACACAGCTGGCGCAGACCGGCCAGATCCGTGAGGGTCACGGCGTTGTAGGCCAGGGTGATCAGGCCTTGGCTCGCCAGCCAGCGAAGTTCCTTGTTCACACTCTGCCGGGTCGTGGAGAGCATGGCAGCGAGTTCGGTCTGCGACAGGCGGGCGTCGATCAGCAGACCGTCCGCCGTGCTTCTGCCCTGGGTGTCGGCCAGGTAGAGCAGACGGTCCACCACCCGCTCGCGCAGTGACATCAGCGTCTGCCGGCAGAACATCTCGATGGTCAGCCGGTAATGGCTGTGGATGACTTCGACCAGGCCGGCGATCAGGCGTGGGTTCTCGCCGATCTGGGCCAGTAGCGCGGTGGCCGGGATGTGCAGCAGCTTGCACCAGCGCTGCGCATACAGATCGAAGGAAAACGGACCACCGCTGAAGATGGGGGCCAGTCCCAGCAGGTCCCCGGTGCGCCAGTAGGCCATGACGTTCTGCCGCCCATCGACGCTGCTGCGGTAGCTCATCAGCGTGCCGCGCAGGATCACGATCAGGTCCTGACAGGGCTCGCCGCAGGCCAGGATGCGCTGGCCCTTGGTGTGGGTGACGATGCGTGACTGGGCTGCCAACTGCCGGCGTGCCGGGGTGGGCCAGGCGGCGAAGGCCGGCAGGCTGTCCAGGTGGTGAACGATGTCTTCGCCGGCGGTCGTCAGCCGCTCGGCCGGCGTTGCCAGGGCATGGGCCGGCAGGATCGACACGGGCAGCTCTGCGTGGTTCATGCGGTGAGTGTGCCTGCTGGCAACCAACCAAAACCGCATAACCAAATCCCGATTGATGCTAGCGATCTGTCGGCAACTTGATAGAACTTCCACGGGGCGCTTCCTACAGTGGCACCAGCCCATTCGGGCACCCACTTCTGTCTTGTTCTCTGGAGAGTCGTACCCATGAAGCCGACCGTCGCGTCATCCACCCGACCGGCCGCACCCGCCGATCTGCCCGCAGGGGGGATGTTCATGCGCCCCCTGTTGTCTTTCGCGGCACTGATGGCGGTGTTGCCCACCGCGATGGCCGAGGAGACCCCCGCTGTTCCCAGTGAGGCGCCGGTCGCGCTGGAGACCCTGACCATCACGGCACGTCGGCGCAGCGAAGATGCGCAGAGCGTGCCGGCACCGACCTCCAGCGTGCGAGGGGACACCCTGGCCACCAACCGCATCACCCAGGTGCAGGACCTCCAACAGGCCTTGCCCAGCCTGAATGCCTCGTTCATGCACCCCCGTGTGTCCAGCGTGGCTGTGCGTGGCCTGGGCAGCAACCCGGCCAACGAAGGTCTGGAGGGCAGTGTCGGTCTGTACCTGGACAACGTCTACCTGGGCCGGCCTGGCATGCTGGCCATTGACCTGGTGGACCTGGAGCAGGTGGATCTGCTGCGCGGACCGCAAGGCACCCTGTTCGGCAAGAACGCCACCGCCGGTGTGTTGAATGTCACCACCAAGAAGCCCAGCTTCACGCCGGAAAACAGTGTCGAGGTGTCGGCCGGCAACCGCGGCTACTACCAAGGTCAGGCCTCCTTTTCGGGGCCGCTCAACGACGTGGTGGCGGGCCGCCTGAGCCTGAGTCGCACGCACGACGACGGTTGGTTGAAGAACACGTTCGATGGCCGCCGCTACGACAGCGTGGACCGGGATGGTGCCCGGGGCCAGCTGCTGATCAAGCCCGATGCCGGGTTCGACCTGCGTCTGAGTGCGGACTACCAGCATGAGAAAGACACCCAAGGCACATTGGTGCCCTATGGCTTCGGCCCGGTGAAGACCGGTGGGCGCAGCTTTCAAGATGCGGCCCTGGCGGCTGGGGCACAGGCGGTCCAGACCGATCCGTACCGCTATGAGGTGGCCTTCGACAGCGTGCAGCAGAACAAGGTGGAGCAGGGCGGTCTGGCCGCCGAGGCCAACTGGCATCAGCCCGATGGCAGCACGCTGACCAGCGTCACCGCTTGGCGCTACTGGAACTTCGACCCGCGCAACGACAACGACTACACCACGGCTTCGGCACTGGTGAACGGTGGCATCACCGTGAAGGACCACCAGTTCAGCCAGGAGCTGCGGCTGGCTTCGCCGAAGTCTGCGTCCTTCGACTATGTGGTGGGGGCGTATTACTTCTACCAGTTCATCCGAAGCCACCAGCAGTTCGTGCTGGGGCCGGAGGCCGACCAGTTGCTGCTGAACACCGCGGCCTTTGGCGGCATCGCGCTGGCCAACGGCCGCAACGACATGCAGGGCCAGGCCGAGACACAGAGCTACGCCGTGTTTGGCCAGGGCAACTGGCACATCACCGACCGGCTGGACAACACCCTGGGCCTGCGCTTCACCCGCGAGACCAAGGATGGCCGCACGGCCTCCGGGGCGTTGGAAGGGGTGGTGGACAGCAGCAATGCGCGGGTCATCGCCGCGCGCAATGCGGTCGCGAAAGCCTGGGACTCGGGGCCTATCTCGTTGGTGGACAGCTCGCTGTCCTATCTGGACACCTTGTCCTATCGCTTTGACGATCAGCTGCTGGGCTATGCCACCGTCTCCCACGGTGAGAAGGCGGGTGGCATCAACGTCAGCGGCGTGGGTCTCTACACGGTGGATTCGCTGCGCATCCGTCCCGAGAAGGCCGACAACATCGAGTTGGGGGTCAAGAGTCAATGGCTGGACCGACGCCTGCAGGCCAACCTGAACTACTTCATCACCCGCATCACGGACTACCAGGCCAATGCCTGGATCCAGCCGACCACCGGTGGCAACCGCAAGTTGTTGTTGATCAACGCCGGCAACGTCCGCACACAGGGGGTGGAACTGGATCTGGTGGCCCGGCCGATGCAGGGCCTGGCGCTGGGCCTCAATGCGGCTTACACCCATGCCCGTTACACCCGCTTCACCGATGCGCCGTGCTCGGCCGAGGCGTTGGCCGCAGGCGCCACGAGCTGCGATCTGAGCGGCCGTCGGCTGGTGGGGTCACCCGACTGGATCGTCAACCTGAACGGTCGCTATGACTTCACGCTGCATGGCGGCATCAGCCAGTACCTTAGCGCGAACTATGCCTGGCGCTCGGACGCGGAGGGCTATATCGACGACTCGAAGTACGCCCGTATCCGGGGCTATGGCCTGTTGAATCTGGCCGTGGGCTGGCTGGTGCCGCAGGGCAGCAACCTGTGGGATCTGTCGCTGTGGGCCCGCAACGCCACGGACAAGCACTACTTCCAGCTGGCGCAGACGGTGCAGACCCCCAACAGCGGCGCCTACGTGGCCTCGGCCGGGGCACCGCGCACGGTGGGTGTCACCGCGCGCCTGGACTTCTGATCATTCACCGACACAGCAAGGACCCGTCATGAGCCTGGGACAGAACGAAGACGAGAAACACGGCATCGAGCGCTGGAACACCCGGCCACGGCCGCAGTACCAGCACATCCGGGTGACGCCGTTGTCCCCCGCGCTCGGGGCCGAGGTGGATGGTCTTGACCTGGGGCGTGCGCTGGACGCGGCACAGATTGCCGAACTGCGCACGGCAATCGCCGACAACCTGGTGCTGGTGTTTCGTGACCAGGCCATCGACAGCGCGGCCCACAAGCAATTTGCCCGTTGCTTCGGCCCTCTGCATCGCCACAAGTTGGCCTCGGATCAGAGCCAGACTGAGCGCAGCCAGGATCCGGAGGTGCTGGCCTGGAAGACCGGGCCGCAGTCGCGCTTCACGGCGGGCGAGGCCTGGCACAGCGACGTGTCTTGCGACGCCCAGCCCATCTGGGGTTCCTTTTTGCGGGTGACCCGCAACCCTGCGCAGGGCGGCGGCGACACGGCCTTTGCCAACATGCACCTGGCCTACGAGACCCTCTCCGAACCGCTCAAGGGCTTTCTGCGCACACTGACGGCCGTGCACGACGGGGCCCATGCCTGGACCCGGGGCTATGGGGCCCAGCCCCAGCCGGGGCAGAGCTTTCCGAAGACCGAGCACCCGCTGGTGGCACGCCATCCTCACACCGGCCGGCCGTTTCTGTATGTCAACTCCGGCTTCACCGCCCGCATCCCGCAGCTGTCCACGGGGGAGAGTGATGCCCTGTTGCAGTACCTGTTCCGCCACATCGAGCAAAGCCTGTTCCTGCAGGTCCGGGTGCATTGGCGTGACAACACCCTGGTCTTTTGGGACAACTGGGCCACGCAGCACCATGCCGTCTGGGACTACTTCCCCGGCGAGCGCTGGGGCGAGCGGGTGTCCTCTGTGATCGAACAGTCTCCGCAGCCGGCATGAGCCGTTCCGCCCTTGATTCCCCGGCGCGCGCCTGGGCGATGACCGTGCTGATCGCGGTACTGATGGTCATCAATTTCCTCGACAAGGTGGTGCTGGGCCTGGTGGCCGTGCCGATGATGGAGGAGCTGCAACTCACACCCATCCAGTTCGGCCTGATCGGCGGCAGCCTGCACTGGTGCTATGCCATCGCGGCGGTGGTGGGTGGCTTTCTGGCCAACCGGGTGCCGGCGCGCTGGCTGCTGTTGGGCATGGCACTGCTGTGGTCGGTGGTGCAGCTGCCAATCGTCCTGGCCCATTCGCTGTGGGTCATCGTGGCCTGCCGGGTGCTGCTGGGCATTGGCGAGGGGCCGGCCACGCCGGTCGCCACCCATGCCGTCTACAAGTGGTTTCCGGATGCGCGGCGCAGCCTGCCGGTGGCCTTGGTGCATCAGGGCAGTGCTATCGGCCTGTTGCTGGGCGGGCTGCTCATTCCGGTGATCACCGCGCATTGGGGCTGGCGGGCCAGCTTTGCGGTACTGGGGGCGATCGGCCTGGTCTGGTCGGTGGTCTGGTGGCGCTGGGGGGCCGATGGTCAAGAAGATGATGCGCCCCGTCTCGAGGCCTCGGCGACGGCCGGGCCACCTGTTCCCTACCGTCGTTTGCTGACGGACCCGACGGTGATCGGCAATTTCTGCAGCCACTTCGGTGCCAATTGGCTGCTGGGGGTGGTGCTGACCTGGCTGCCGGTCTACCTGCAGAAAGGGCTGGGCTATGCCCACGGGACGTCCGGACGCATGTTCGCGCTGTTCATCCTGATCACCATGCCGCTCAGCCTGGGGCTGGCGTGGGCTTCGCAGCAGCTGCGGGCGCGGGGCGTGGCCTCCCGGCAGGCGCGCGGGGTGTTCAGCGGTGCGGTGCTGTTGCTGGCCGGCAGCCTGGTGGCGGTGGCGGCACTGATGGACCTGCCGGGGCCGGTGCGTTTCGTGCTGTTGGCCGTCGGCACGGGGCTCACTTCGGTGGTCTTCTCCATCGGCCCGGCCATCCTGGGGGAAATTGTGCCCACCCGGCAACGCGGTGCCGTGCTGTCCATGGCGGTGGTGTTCACCTCGCTGGCCGGGTTCCTGGCACCCTTGGCGACGGGTGCACTGCTGCAGCGCACCGGCACCGCCGGCGGCGCAGGCTATGCCCAGGCCTTTCTGTTGGCGGGGGTGGTGGTGGGCCTGTGTGGCCTGGTGGTTTGGGTGTCTGCTGACCCGGCGCGCAGCCAGCGCCGGCTGCTCGCCGGGTGAGGGCCTGGCCCAGCCGGTGGGGACAGGGGATCGGGCGGTCACGCCGCCGTGCGTGCACGTCGCCGGTCGTGGAAGATGTAGCCCAGGCTGTTCATCAGCAGCTGAGCGGCCAGGATCGGGGTCATGCCCGTCGGGTCATAGGCGGGGGCCACCTCCACCAGGTCCATGCCGACGATGTTGCCGCCACAGCGGCGTGACAGGGCCTCGATGATCTCCAGCACCTCGTAATACAGGAAGCCCCCGTGGCTGGGCGTGCCGGTGCCCGGCGCGATGGAAGGGTCGAAGCCGTCGATGTCGAGGGTCAGGTAGTAAGACACCCCAGTCGGGATCTTGGCCAGCACGCCTTCGGTGCCGATGCGGCGCACATCCCG
>JAYSCA010000138.1:0-6561 GCA_041915165.1 Ideonella sp. | reverse complement strand
ACGAACTCTTTCCCGATCTGATGACCGGCGCCAAGGGCGTGCCGATGCAGGCCTGGGAAAGCTACGACGAACCCTACAAGACCTCGTACCCCGAGTACGTGCGCATCCAGCGCGAGAAGGACGCCGGTGCCTACTCGGTCAAGGCCGCGCTGGAGCGCAGCCGCATGTTCGAGGAGGCCGATCCGGGCTGGCTCTCGATCCTGAAGTCGCACTACGGCGCCATCGCCCTGGGCGAGTACGCGGCGATGAGCGCCGAGGCCCGCATGACCCGCTTCGGCCGCGCGCCGGGCATGCGCAACATGGCCACCTTCGGCATGATGGACGAGAACCGCCACGCCCAGATCCAGCTGTACTTCCCGCACAGCTACTGCGCCAAAGACCGCCAGTTCGACTGGGCGCACAAGGCCTATCACACCAACGAGTGGGGGGCCATCGCGGCGCGCCACACCTTCGATGACCTGTTCCTCGCGCGCAGCGCCACCGACATCGCGGTGATGCTGACCTTCGCCTTCGAGACGGGCTTCACCAACATGCAGTTCCTGGGCTTGGCGGCCGATGCGGCCGAGGCGGGCGACTACACCTTCTCCAGCCTCATCTCCAGCATCCAGACCGACGAGTCGCGCCATGCGCAGATCGGCGGGCCGGCGCTGCAGATCCTGATCGCCCAGGGGCGCAAGGAGGAGGCGCAGAAGCTGGTGGACGTGGCCATCGCCCGCGCCTGGCGCCTGTTCTGCCTGCTCACCGGCACGGCCATGGATTACGCCACGCCGCTGGAGCACCGCAAGCAGTCCTTCAAGGAGTTCATGCGCGAGTGGATCGTCGGCCAGTTCGAGCGCACGCTGCTGGACCTGGGCCTGGACCTGCCCTGGTACTGGGACCAGATGATCCACGAGTTCGACTACCAGCACCACGCCTACCAGATGGGCATCTGGTACTGGCGCCCGACGCTGTGGTGGAACGTGGCCGCCGGCATGACGCCCGACTGCCGCGACTGGCTGGAGGAGAAGTACCCCGGCTGGAACGACAGCTTCGGCCAGGCCTGGGACGTGATCATCGACAACCTCAAGGCCGGCCGCACCGACCTGACCCTGCCCGAGACCCTGCCCATCGTCTGCAACATGAGCCAGATCCCGATCTGCGCCGTGCCGGGCAAGGGCTGGAACGTCAAGGACCACCCGCTGACCTACAACGGCCGCACCTACCACTTCAACTCCGAGATCGACCGCTGGGTCTTCCAGCAGGACCCGCTGCGCTACCGCGACCACCTGACCCTGGTGGACCGCTTCCTGGCCGGGCAGATCCAGCCGCCCAACCTGATGGGCGCGCTGCAGTACATGAACCTCGCCCCCGGCGAGATCGGCGACGACGCCCACGGCTATGCCTGGGTCGACGCCTACCGCGACCCGCGCAGCAAGAAGCAGGCCGCCTGACAGGCCGCTCGAGCCAGCCAATTCCAGGAGACAACGATGGCCCTGTTCCCCCTGATTTCCAATTTCCAGTACGACTTCGTGCTGCAGCTGCTGCCGGTCGACACCGAGAACACCATGGACGAGGTGGCCGCTGCCGCCGCCCACCACTCGGTGGGCCGGCGGGTGCGCCCGCAACCCGGCAAGGTGGTGCGCGTGCGCCGCCAGGGCAGCGAGACCTTCTTCCCCCGCGAGAAGAAGCTGTGCGAGACCGACATCCAGCCGATGGAGTCGCTCGAGTTCATCTTCTGCGACGCCTGAGGACACGCCCATGAGCTTTCAGAAAGTCTGCACCCTGGACGAGGTCTGGGAAGGCGAGATGACCGAGGTCGAGGTGGGCGAGCACGTCATCGTGCTGCTGGGCATGGATGGCGGCGAGGTGCGCGCCTTCCAGGGCGTCTGCCCGCACCAGGACATCCCGCTGTGCGAAGGCAAGTTCGACGGCAAGGTGCTGATGTGCCGCGCCCACCAGTGGACCTTCGACGCCCAGACCGGCGCGGGCATCAACCCCGGCGACTGCCGGCTGGCGCAGTACCCCGTGCGCATCGAGGGCGAGGACGTGCTGGTGGACGCCGCCGATGTCACCCCGCTGTTCGCCCACAGCTGACCACCGAGACCCCACACCATGAGCCAAGACAAGACCGCCGAGGCCTACCGCAACAACCGCGTCGGCCCCGTGCTGCGCGCCAGCCCCATCACCAGCGCCGTGATCGAGGCCGCCGAGGAGGACAACCCCGGCAAGCAGATCCGCGTCGACGACAAGCTGGCCTATGTGCGCATCGACTGCGAAGGCGAGCTGGTGCTGCGCCGCGAGACACTGGAACGCGCGCTGGGCCGGCCTTTCAAGATGTCCGAGCTGGAGCTCAACCTGGGCTCCTTCGCCGGACGCATCGAGACCGGCGACGAGCAGGTCCGCTTCTATTACGAAAAGACGCTCTGACCGGAGCAGGAGACACCGCCATGTCACAACCCGAAGTGCTCAAGCCGCTCAAGACCTGGAGCCACCTGGCCGGCCGCCGCCGCAAGCCCAGCGAGTACGAGATCGTCTCGACCAACCTGCATTTCTCCACCGACAACCCCGACGCGCCCTTCGAGCTGGACCCCAACCACGGCCTGGCCACCTGGTTCAAGCAGTACCGCAACGCCTCGCCGCTGCGGCATGCCGACTGGGACGCCTTCCGCGACCCGGACGAGATGGTCTACCGCACCTACAACCTGCAGCAGGACGGGCAGGAGACCTATGTGCAGGGCCTGTTCGACCAGTTCTCGGCCCGGGGCCACGACGCCATGCTGGAGCCGGCCTGGGCCGGCACGCTGGCCCGGCTCTACACCCCCGCGCGCTACCTGTTCCACACGCTGCAGATGGCCTCGGCCTACCTGTCGCAGATGGCTCCGGCCTCGACCATCTCCAACTGCGCCACCTACCAGACGGCCGATGCGCTGCGCTGGCTCACCCACACGGCCTACCGCACCCGCGAGCTGGCCACCGCCTTCCCGTCCGCCGGCTTTGCCACCGGCGAGCGCGAGCGCTGGGAGCAGAACCCTGCCTGGCAGGGCTGGCGCGAGCTGGTCGAGCGTGCGCTCGTGGCCTGGGACTGGGGCGAGAGCTTCACCGCTTTCAGCCTGGTGGTGCGCCCGGCGGTGGAGGAGACCGTGCTGCGCGGCCTGGGCGAGGTGGCGCGCCACAACGGCGACACCCTGATGGGCCTGCTGACCGACGCCCAGCTGCTGGACGCGCAACGTCACCGCCGCTGGGCCGCCGCCCTGGTGCAGATGGCCCTGCAGACCGAGGGCAACCGCGCGGTGCTGCAGCGCTGGGTGGCCGCCTGGGAGCCGTTGGCCGCCCGCGCGATCGAGCGCTATGTGGCGGCCCTGCCCGAGGCGGGCGACCTGGCCGGCCGGGCCCAGGCCGCCACCCGCCAGTGGCGCGAGGGACTGGGGCTGTGAGCGGCGAAGCGACCGCCTCCGCGCCGCCGCTGCGCATCCAGATCGAGGGCGGCCCCGCCTTCGAGGTGGCCGAGGGCGAGGACACCCTGCTGCGTGCGGCCTTGCGGGCCGGGGTGCCCTGGCCTTACGAGTGCAGCGTCGGCGGCTGCGGCGCCTGCCGCTACGAGCTGGTCGAGGGCGAGGTGGCCACGCTGTGGCCTGAGGCCCCGGGCCTGTCCGAACGCGACCGGCGGCGCGGCAAGCGCCTGGCCTGCCAATCCCGGCCGCTGCGGGACTGCCGTCTGCGCGTGCGGCTGGAGCCGCCCGACGAGGAGGCCCCCATCCCACCCCGGCCGATGCAGGCCACCGTGGTCGGGCGCCATTCGATCACGCCCGACATGGACGCGTTCGTGCTGCAGTCACCGGGGCAGGCGCTGTTCCGCCCCGGCCAGTACGCGCTGCTCTATCCGACGGGCGTGGTGGGGGCGCGGGCCTATTCGATGGCCAACCTGCCCAATGCCGAGGGGCGCTGGGTCTTCATCATCCGGCGAGTGCCGGGGGGCGCCGGCAGCCAGGCCCTGTTCGCCACGCTCCAGCCCGGGGCCACCCTCCTGTTGGACGGGCCCTATGGGCATGGCCATCTGCGCCCGGGCGAGCGGGACGTGGTGTGCGTGGCCGGGGGCTCGGGCCTGGGGCCCATGCTGTCGGTGGCGCGTGGCGTGCTGGCCGAGGCGGGCACCCGCCGGGTGCACTTCTTCCTGGGCCTGCGGCAGCAGGCCGAACTGGGTGCCCTGCGGGAGCTTGATGGCCTGGACCCGGCCCGGCTGCAGGTCCACACGGCCCTGTCGGCCCCGGACCCGGGCCAGCCCTGGGCCGGCCACCACGGATTCGTCCACGAGATGATCGAGCCGGCCCTGCCCGGGCCGCTGGACCAGTACGACCACTACTTCGCCGGCCCGCCGCCGATGGTGGAGGCGGTGCAGCAACTGCTGATGGTGCAGCACCGCGTGCCCTTCGGGCAGCTGCACTTCGACCGCTTCGTCTGACGGGCCCGCGCCGGGCGCGTCGTTAAACGCGCGGACTCCAACTGAGATCCCAGAAAGAAGACGCCCGGCATCAAGCCGGGGCCGGAATGCGGCGCGCTGTCATCAGGCACCGCACCTGCTCAGGGAGGAAGAAGCAGGGGCCCAAGGGCCGGGCTGAAGTCTACATGCAGGGCCCCGGCAACTCCCCTTGAAGTGGATTGTGAGTAAAACGGGGAGCCGTCCCTTGCCGCTGACTGACCACGCTGCGGACGAGACGTGACGGGATTTGGGTGCGCTGCACACGAAATGTGAGGTCGGCTGACCTGACCGTCATCACGCATTTGCGCTAAATCAACGGCTTAGCCGCAGCTGGGAAGCGGCTAGACAAGCTAGGAAAGGTCTGCACGACTCGCAACCCGGCGTGTTGGTGCGCTGAGCCGATGGGAATGTGATGCCGCCGAGGGTAAACCCGCTTTGGTTTCCATGCTCGCAGGACCCTAACAGGTCCGCGACCCGTGCAATCTGCCATGCTGCGGTCGCACTCATGCTACCGCTCCGATGAGTTTGCGCCGCGCCATCCACAGATTGGCCAGCGCAAACAGCGTGTGCAGCTGGGCCGTGTTCATGGCCAAGCCGCGATAGCGCACCTTGACCTGCCCGAACTGGCGTTTGACCACCCGGAACGGATGTTCGACCCGCGCCTGGATGCCGGCCTTCACCCGCCCGAGCTGCTCGGTGAGTGCCTCGATCGGCTTGGCCGGGGCTAGCGTGCGACGCTTGCCAGGACGCATGGCGATGTTCCAGGCCACACCGGCCCTGGCGTCGGGCCGCTTGTCGGCACCTCGATAGCCGGCATCGGCGTAGGCCTCGCAGTCCTCATCCAGCCTCAGCTCCTGAGCCTCGGCCTGGTCACCCTCGACGGCCGCGAACACTACGTTGAGCTCGACCTGTCCACGGAGGACGGCCAGGCCCGCATGCGGGCCTCAAGCGATTTCGTGCGCTACGACGGACTCCGGGACATGTGGGCCACGTCCCCGATGCCGCCGCTAACGAGTTGGAAATGGGCCGCCGGCACCCACCTACGCGCCCCACAGGCCCTGGGCCCGAAGGCCGCCAGAGTCCGCATTACACGGCGAATCCTGGAAGACAGCAGACGCCCACCCGTCACCCGCTGAGGCTCGTCCTGGATGACGATGCTGCGCGCATCAGCATGGAAGTACACCAGCTGGCCCAGGCGGAAGGTCTCGATCTCGGAGGAGAGCATCACCGTATGCCCCTTCTTCAGGATGCTTCGGTATGACGGTGAGTTCTGGTGTGATCGGGAGTTCATGGCCGTGGCCTTCATGGAAGTCTCCGTGGAGGTGTCTCTTGGGATCAATGCCTCTGCAGGCATTCGGTCCAGTGCATCATCGCCTGCTACTAAATCGCTAAATCGCCGCAGGGCTTCGACAGCGCGGCGACAATTCGCGGCCAGTGGCGCAGCTGCAGGCCGATCCACTCCTCGCAAAGGACCAGCCGCGTCCGAGGTACCTCGACGCTAGGCGCGATGTACGCACTGCGCCCCCACGAATACACGTCGTCGAGAATCACATACGGCTCGCCGCGGTGGTGCTTCCGCAGCCAGTCGAGCACTTCGTGGCAGCGCGTCAGCCCCGGAAAGTGTGGCGTGCTCCAGCGCTCCTTGGGCTCGATGCCGTCTGCAACGCATGCCAGGCCGGACCGGCGCATGACCTCCTGCAGCTGAGCACGCGTGAATTTGAGCCGCCAGGTCGACGAGATGACCCAGCGCAAGTGCCCTTGGTGCCGGGCGTGAAGGTCGACCAGAATTTCGCGCGCCATGGGGGACCAAAGGCGCTCGAAAACGAGGTCGGCGTCGATCCGCTTGCCTCGAATTGCGTCCAAGGCATCGAGTCCGCCGTAGTGCTCATTGACGGCAACGACGTCGTCGAGGTCCAGGAAGACCAGCGGCCAGTGGCGCGGCGCCTCCAGAGCTTTCCCGTTTTCGACGTCGGCCGCGAGGCGGTCAAGGTGCGCGCACTTGGCCACAAGCCAAGCTTCCTCCGCCGGCGTAATGGGCAGGATGGGTGGCTCGTCGGTCATCGAGTTACTCCTTCAACCCGGGTGCTAAACGGAGGACGCCATCG
>JAYSCA010000137.1:0-6576 GCA_041915165.1 Ideonella sp. | reverse complement strand
CGTGAGCCTTGAAATTCGGTTTCTCAGCCTTTTCAGCGTCGGGAGATTCCCTGTTTGGGGTAAGCTGATGGCTCATTCCATGAGCTGTGAACATGAACCGGACCGAACGCTTCTACCGCATCGAACTGCTGATCAAGAGCCGCGGCGGGGTCAATTTCGAGACCCTGCTGGACGAGTTGGAGGTGTCGCGCGCTACGCTCAAGCGTGACCTGCAGTACCTGCGCGACCGGATGGATGCCCCCATCGTCTACGACCGGTTCGACAACCTCTACAAGTTCGAGGGGGAGGCGGCTGCGGGCGAGGCAGCCCACCAGCTGCCGGGGGTCTGGTTCAGTGAATCGGAGATCCTGGCCCTGCTGACCATGCACCAGCTGATCGCGGGGCTGGATGAGGGCGGGGTGCTGGGGCGACACCTGCAGCCGCTGCTGGACAAGCTCAACGGCATGCTGGGCACCACGGCGTCCGAGTCCAAGGAGCTGATGAAGCGGGTCAAGATCGTCCATCCGGCCCGCCGGCCCGTGCCGAGCCGCTGGTTCGAGGCGATCGGCAGCGCCTTGCTGAAGCGTCGCCGGCTGGACATCGTCTACTTCACCCGGGCCAAGCAAAGCGAATCGCAGCGCGAGGTGTCGCCGCAGCGCCTGATCCATTACCGCAACACCTGGTATCTGGACGCCTGGTGCCACCAGAGCGATGGCCTGCGCCGCTTCGCACTGGATGCCGTGCGTTCGGCCAAGGTGCTCGACAGCCGGGCCAAGGACGTGGCGGTGAAGACGGTCGAGGCTGAGCTGGACAGCGGCTACGGCATCTTCAGCGGCAAGGCCGTCCAGTGGGCCACGCTGGTGTTCACGCCCGAGGCGGCCCAGTGGGTGTCGCTGGAGGAATGGCACCCGCGGCAGACGCTGCGCACCCTGGCCGATGGCAGCCTGGAGATGAAGCTGCCGTTTGCGGACGCGACCGAGCTGGCCATGGACATCCTGCGGCATGGCCCCCAGGTGAAGGTGGCGGCCCCGGCGGCGTTGGCGCGCCAGGTGGCGCAGCGGCTGCGTGACGCGGCGGCCCAGTACCCGCAAGCCGCTGGCAAATGATCGTCCGCGAGCGGCCGCACGGCCTGGCGCTGTTCTTCATCCTGCGCGGTTCCGTGCTGCCGGGCATCCTGCCGGCCCTGACGGTGAATGTGCTGTTCGCCGTGCTGGTCACCGTGGTGCATGGCGAGTTCCTGGACCACAAGATCGAAGTCACCACGGCGCCGTTCTCGCTGATCGGCCTGGCGCTGGCGATCTTTCTGGGCTTTCGCAACAGCGCGGCCTATGACCGCTACTGGGAGGGGCGCAAGCTCTGGGGTGAGATGGTCCACGCTTGCCGCAGCTGGGCCCGGGGCGTGATGGCCTACCCTGTGCCGGGCGAGGCCGCGGGCGGCCCGACCCGGCGGCAGCTGGTGATGACCGTGGCCGCCATGGTCCACGCCCTGCGGCACCAGCTGCGGGGCAGCCCGGCCCGGGGGGATCTGGCCCGCTGTCTGGACGAGGCGGCGGCCGAACGGCTGGCGGGCAAGCGCAATCTGCCGGCCGCCCTGTTGCAGGAAGCCGGGCAGGGCCTGGGGCACTGGGTGCGCGACGGGCGGCTGGAGCCCCAGCTCGCGGCCACGATGGAAAACCGGCTGGCCGAGCTGGCCGGTTGTGCGGCCGGTTGCGAGCGCATCGCCAGCACGCCGATCCCCTTCGCCTACACGCTGCTGCTGCACCGCACCGCCTACATCTACTGCTTTCTGCTGCCGTTCGGCCTGGTGGACACGCTGCATGGCCTGACGCCGCTGGTGGTTGGGCTGGTGGCCTACACTTTCTTCGGCCTGGATGCGCTGGGTGACGAGATCGAAGACCCCTTTGGCACCCAGCTGAACCATCTGCCGCTGGATGCGCTCTGTGTCACCATCGAAACCAGCCTGCGCGAGGCCTTGGGCGAGACCGATCTGCCGCCCGCTCCCCAGCCTGAGCGCTACGTCCTGACTTGACCTGATTGCGGATCCCGAGATGAGCAAGGCCTTCACCAAGGAGACCGATGGCGCCGATGACGACGACGACACCGGTGGCCTGCCCCCGCTGCCTGCGGGCACCAAGAACTACATCACGCCGGCCGGCTATGCCCGTCTGCGGGCCGAGCTGCTGAACCTGATCGATGTCGAACGCCCCAAGATCGTCGAGATCGTCCACTGGGCGGCCTCCAACGGGGACCGTTCGGAGAACGGCGACTACCTGTACGGCAAGAAGCGCCTGCGCGAGATCGACCGCCGCATCCGCTTCCTGACCAAACGCCTGGACCTGGCCGAGGTGGCCGACCCCTCGGCCCACCACGGCAACGACCAGATCTTCTTTGGCGCCACGGTCACCTATGCCAACAGCAAGGGCGAGGAGCGGACCATCACGATCAAGGGTGTGGATGAAGTGGACCAGTTGGCTGGCGAGGTCAGCTGGGTGTCGCCGATCGCCCGGGCCCTGCTGAAGGCCCGTGAAGGCGACGAGGTGGCGCTGACCACCCCGGGCGGGCAGGAGACGCTGGAGGTGCTGGCGGTGCAGTACCCGGCCCCCGCGGCCGGCTGAGCCGCCGAGGGACGAGGCCGGCTCAGACCGGCTTGACCCGCTGGACCTTCAGCACGGCCGGGCTGCGCTTGAGGGTGCGCAGCACGTCGGCCAGATGCTGGCGGTCCCGCACGCTGACCAGGATGCGCATCTCGGCGGTGGCGCCCACGGCCTCGTCACCCATGTCGATGTGGGTGATGTCCGCCTCGGCGCTGCTGATGGCCTGGGCGACCTGGGCCAGGGCGCCCTTGCCGTTGCGCATCACGATGCTGACCGCCGTCTCGAACAGGCGGGTGGGCTCCTCGCTCCACTCGACCTGCATCCAGCGCTCGCGGTCGCGCTCGAACAGGCGCTTGCCGACCAGGCAGTCGGCCGTGTGCACCACCAGGCCCTCACCGCGGCCCAGGTAGCCGACGATGGCGTCGCCCGGGATGGGGCGGCAGCAGTGGGCCAGTGTGATCGACGCGCCTTCGGAGCCGTCGATCACGACCAGGCCCTGGCTGGGGGCGTTGTCGTCGTTGCTGTAGCGGCCCAGGCTGAGCGTGACGGCGTCGGGCACCTGACCCTGTTCACGCAGCAGCTGGGCGATGCGCTTGGCCACGATGGTGGCGATCTTCTTGCCGGTGCCGACGTCGGTCAGCAGGTCGGCCGGGGTGCGGTTGCCGCTCCAGCGCAGCAGCGTGGGCCAGACCGAGGGCTTGCCATTGTTCGGTTCCTGCGGCGGCAGGGGCAGGCCCTCGGCGCGCAGGGCCTGGGCCAGCATCTTCTGGCCCAGTGCCTGGGTTTCCTCGTTCTCCAGCGTCTTCAGGTAGTGCCGGATCTTGGAGCGGGCCCGCCCGGTGCGCACGAAGTTCAGCCAGGCCGGGTTGGGTCGGGCGCTGCTGGCGGTGATGACTTCGACCACGTCGCCGGTGTTGAGCGCGGTGCGCAGGGTGGCCGCTTCGCCGTTGATCTTGGCGGCCACGCAGCGGTCGCCCACGTCGGAGTGGATGGCGTAGGCGAAGTCCACCGGCGTGGCGCCTTTGGGCAGCGCCAGGATCTTGCTCTTGGGGGTGAAGACGTAGACCGCATCGGGCACCAGGTCGATCTTCACGTGTTCCAGGAACTCGCTGGCATCGCGGGTTTCGTCCTGGATGTCCAGCAGCGACTTGAGCCACAGCGCGCCCAGGCGCTGGGCCACGTCGCTGGGGTTGGCCTCCTGGCCCACCTTGTAGAGCCAGTGGGCGGCAATGCCAGCCTCGGCGACGGCATGCATTTCCTCGGTGCGGATCTGGAACTCCACCGAGGTGCCCAGCGGGCTCACCAGCGTGGTGTGCAGCGACTTGTAGCCGTTGGGCTTGGGGATGGCGATGTAGTCCTTGAAGCGCCCCGGCACCGGCTTGTAGAGCTGGTGCAGCACCCCCAGGGCCAGGTAGCACTCCGGCAGGGTCTGCACGACGATGCGAAAGCCGAAGATGTCGTTGACCTTGGCGAAGCCCGAGCGCTTCTCTTCCATCTTGCGGTAGATGGAATAGACGGTCTTCTCCCGGCCGCTGATCTCCACCTTCATCTTGGCCTCGTTGAAGGCCTCGACCACGTCGTCATGCACCCGGGAGACGATGTCGCGCCGGTAGCCGCGGGCGCGCAGCACGGCCTTCTGCAGGGCCGCGAAACGCCAGGGGTGGATGTAGGAGAAGGAGAGCTCCTGCAACTCGCGGTAGGTCTGGTTCAGGCCCAGCCGATGGGCGATGGGCGCGTAGATGTCCAGCGTCTCGCGGGCGATGCGGCTGCGCTTGTCGGCGCGCATCGCATCCATGGTGCGCATGTTGTGCAGCCGGTCGCACAGCTTGATCAGGATGACGCGCACGTCACGCGACATCGCCAGCAGCATCTTGCGGAAGGACTCGGCCTGGCCCTCCTCGCGGGTCGAGAACTGCAGCTTGTCCAGTTTGGTCAGGCCGTCCACCAGCTCGGCGGTGGGGGCGCCAAAGCGTTCGATCAGCTCCACCTTGGTGACGCCGCAGTCCTCCATCGCGTCGTGCATCAGCGCGGCCATCAGGGCCTGGACGTCGAGCTTCCAGTCGGCCACAAGGCCGGCCACCGCGATCGGATGGGTGATGTAGGGCTGACCGCTGGCGCGGTACTGGCCCAGGTGGGCCTCGTCGGCGAACTTGTAGGCGTCGCGGACCTTTTTCAGGTCGGCCTTGCTCAGGTAGCCGAGCTTGTCGGCCAGTTCGGCGAAGGTGGTGATTTCTGGTGGTTTGGCGCCCACGGCAGGGGCCAGGGCGGGCAGCAGATGGGGCCGACCCAGCAGGGCGGCAGGCAACAGGTCAGCGGCGAAGGAACGAATGCCCATGGACTGAATTTAGCCGATAACCCGCCGCCTCGGCGGTCTGGGCCTTTGGTATGGCGCAGCACACAAACAAAACGGGCGCCTTGCGGCGCCCGTTGACGACGGGTTTTCCCGATGCAGGCTCAGGTCGGAACCTTGCGCAGCATTTCCAGGCCGACTTCGCCAGAGGCGATCTCGCGCAGCGCCGTCACGCTGGGCTTGTTCTTGGATTCGATCTTGGGCGCGTGGCCTTGGCTCAGCATGCGGGCCCGGTAGGTCGCGGCCAGCACCAGCTGGAAGCGGTTGGGGATCTTCTTCAGGCAATCTTCGACGGTGATGCGGGCCATGTGAATTCCTGATGGTGAATTCTGCAAACGGGATGCGGCTTCAGGCCAGATCGAGCGCGGTGAACACGGCCGATTTGGCGCGCCGCTGCGTCACATACTTGAGACGCTGCGAATGGACGACGGTCTTGAGGTCAAAGAGCGCCGTCTCGAACAAGCCGTTGATTATAACGTAGTCGAAGTGCTGGGCCTGGGCCACCTCGATGCGCGCATTGACCATGCGCTGGGCGATCACGTCGGGGTGGTCTTCGCCGCGCCGGCGCAGGCGCTGTTCCAGCTCCTGCCAGCTGGGCGGCAGGATGAAGATCAGCACCGCATGCGGGAAGATCTGCTTGATCTGCAGCGCGCCCTGGTAGTCGATCTCCAGCACCACATCCTCGCCGGCCATCAGGCGCTGCTCAATGCCCACGCGCGAGGTGCCGTAGCGGTTGCCGTGCACCTCGGCCCATTCGAAGAACTCGCCCCGCGTGACCATGCCCTGGAATTCGTCGGCGCTGACGAACCAGTACTCGCGGCCATGCTGTTCCTGGCCGCGGGGGGGGCGGGTGGTGTGCGAGATGGACACCCGCAGGTGCGAATCCAGTTCCAGCAGGGCCTTGACCAGACTGGACTTGCCGGCGCCGCTGGGGGCCGCGACCACGAAGAGGTTGCCGGGGGTTTCCATCGGGGCGCTCATTCGATGTTCTGGACCTGCTCGCGCATCTGCTCGATCAGGACCTTCATGTCCACGGAGATGGCGGTCAGCTCCAGCGCGGCCGACTTGGACCCCAGGGTGTTGGCCTCGCGGTGCAGTTCCTGGATCAGGAAGTCCAGGCGCTTGCCCAGTTCGCCGCCGGCCTTGAGCAGGCGCTCGATCTCGTCGAGGTGCGCCACCAGCCGGGTGAGCTCCTCGGCCACGTCGATGCGGATGGCGAAGGCCGCGGCCTCGCCCAGGGCCCGTTCACGGGCCGACTCGACGGACACGCCGTTGCCGCTGTCGCTCGCGCTGGCCAGGGCGTCCTGCCAGCGCTCCAGAAAGCGCTGCTGCTGCTTTTGCACGACCGCGGGCACCAGCGGTTCAGCCTGGGCGGCCAGTTCCCGCAGCGAGCCGATGCGGTCCAGCAGCATCGCCACCAGCCGCTTGCCTTCGCGGGCCCGGGCCTGCTTGAGACTGTCGATGGCCGCCTTGGCAGCCTGTTGCACCAGTTCGTCCAGTGCGGCGGGTGCTGCGCTGGCACTGCCGCCGCGGCACCACTGCAGCGCCTCGTGGACGGACAGCGGCTGGGCCTTGGGCAGCCAGCCTTGCACGGTGGATTCCAGCCGGGCCAGGCGGTTGAGCTGGTCCGCGGCGGGCTGGGGCAGGGCGTCG
>JAYSCA010000136.1:0-6595 GCA_041915165.1 Ideonella sp. | reverse complement strand
CCTCGATGGCGAACAGGCGGGCAAAACGTTGGGCCACGGCGGCCGGCAGCACCGCCACCCCCAGGCCGGCATCGACCAGCTGGGCGATGGCATCGAAGCCACGCACCTGCAACCGGGCGTTCAGGGTGCGGCCGGCCTCCAGCGCCCGCTGCAGCATGCGCTGGTGCACGGAGGCCCCGCTGGGCAGGCCGACGATGTCGAAATCGAGCAAGGCGTCAAAGCGCAGGGCCTGGCCAGAAGCCGCCAGCACATGGCCCCGCGGCAGCGCCACCGCCAGGTCACCGGCGCGGTAAGGCCAGGTGGCCAGGCGGGCGTCGGTGGACGGCCCGACGAAGATGCCCACATCGGCCCGGCCATCGGCCACCGCCGCCTGCACCTCGGCGCTGGTCAGGTCTTCCAGGCTGATGCGGATCTGCGGATGCTCGCGCGAGAAGGCCGCCAGGTCGGCCGGCAGCGATTCGGCGATCGCCGCGGCATTGGCCGCCACCCGCAGATGGCCTTTGATGCCGCGGCTGAACTCGACCACCTCGCTCTCCAGCGCGTGCAGCGAAGCGTTCAGGCTGCGGATGTGGCGCACCAGCGCCCGGCCGGCCTCGGTGGGCTCCACCCCGCGGGCCCGGCGCTCGAACAACTGCACGCCGAGCCGGGTTTCCAGGTCCTTCAGACGCTTGCTGGCCGCGGCCAGCGCCAGATGCTCGCGCTCCGCCGCCCGCGTGATGTTGCGGGTCTCGGCAATGGCGAGCACCAGGTTGAGCGTGACGAGGTCGAAGCGCATGGACGATGTGGACAGCGAAACAGCGGCCCGGTCGCCATGATGCACGAAGGCTCCCCGTTGTGCACACAGGCGTTTTCAAACAAGACTTCGTGAACCGCGAATCCTTTCTGTCCCCTGTCGCGCTTCGCGCCGCGCGGTCAGGAGGCACAGGGCCCAGTGCGACTACAGTCGACCCCTTGCCCTTCCCTCTCGGCATGACAGCGTCCACTTCCGTCCCCCCATCCCCCCCACCGGAGTCCCTGCCGCAATGGCAGCAGGAAGGAGACGCCGCCCGGCTCACGCTGAGCGGAGACTGCCGGGAGGGCCGCGTGCCCCTCCCGCCCGCCCCCGCCGAAGGACCGCTGGTGGTGGTGGCGGGGGCCGTCACCCACTTTGACAGCCTGCTGGCGGCCCAGTTGTGGGCGCTGGCCCGCGAGGCCGGCCCGCGGCTGCGCTGGGAGGCCCTGCCCCCCGGGCTGAGTGAGGTGCTGGCCCTGGCCCGCGCCGCCGACACCCCGGCCAGTGCACCACCACCGCCAGCCGGCTGGCTGGCCCGCGTGGGCCAGGGGCTGTCGCAGGCCCTGCAGCGCCTGGAGGTGACGCTGGGTTTCATCGGCGAGGTACTGCTGGCGGTGTTCCGGGCCCTGCGCGGCCGCACCGCGATGCGCAGCGAGGACCTGCTGTTCCAGTTGCACGCCACCGGCCCGGCCAGCCTGCCCATCGTCTCACTGGTGAGCTTCCTGGTCGGCTTGATCGTGGCCTACATGGGCGCGGCCCAGCTGCAGCGCCTGGGTGCGCAGATCTACATCGCCGATCTGGTCACGATCGGTGTGGTGCGCGAGATCGCCGCGCTGATGACCGGCATCATCCTCGCCGGCCGGGTGGGCGCGGCCTTCGCGGCCCAGCTGGGCAGCATGCAGGCCAACGAAGAGATCGATGCCCTGGCCTCGCTGGGGCTGACGCCGGTCGAACACCTGGTGCTGCCCCGCGTGCTGGCCATGCTGCTGATGGCGCCCTTGCTGACCCTGTACGCCGCCATCGTCGGCGTGGCCGCCGGCTGGCTGGTGGCCGTCGGCATCTACCGGGTGGAGCCCGCCGAATACCTGGTGCGCAGCTTCCAGGCGCTGACCCTGACCCATCTGAGCATCGGCCTGCTCAAGGGGACGGTCTATGCGCTGCTGGTCGCGCTGGCCGGCTGCCGTCAGGGCCTGAACGCCGGCCGCAGCGCCCAGGCGGTGGGCGACGCCACCACCGCCGCGGTGGTGCAGGCCATCATCTGGATGGTGATCGCCGCCTCGGTGCTGACCATCATGTTCCAGCGGCTGGGATGGTGAGCGCGATGGATGCTGCCGTCATCCCGGCTCCGCCCCTGGTCCAGGTGCGCCAGCTGACCATGGCCTTTGGCGAGAAGGTGGTGCAGCGTGACCTCAGCTTCGAGGTGCGCCCCGGGGAGATCCTGGTGCTGATGGGGGGCAGCGGCTGCGGCAAGAGCACGCTGCTGCGGCACCTGATCGGGCTGCAGACGCCTGCCGCTGGCGAGATCCACTACGGCGACGTGGACCTGGCCACCGCCAGCGAAAACCAGCTCGACGACATCCGCCGCCGTTTCGGCGTGATGTTCCAGGCCGGCGCCCTGTGGAGCAGCATGACGGTGGGGGAAAACGTGATGCTGCCGCTGCGCGAGTACACCGACCTGAACGAGACCCAGATCGACACGCTGGCCCGCTTCAAGCTGGCCCTGGTCGGGTTGGACGGCGCCTTCGATGCCTCGCCGGCTGCGCTGTCGGGCGGCATGAAGAAGCGCGCCGCCATCGCCCGCGCGATGGCGCTGGACGCCCCGCTGCTCTACCTGGACGAACCCTCGGCCGGGCTGGACCCCCTCACCTCGGCGCGGCTGGACGAGCTGATCCTCAGCCTGCGCGACCACCTGGGCACCACCATCGTGATGGTGACCCATGAACTCGACAGCATCTTTGCCGTGGCCGACCGCGCCCTGTTCCTGGATGCCAAGGAGAAGACGATGACCGCACTGGACGCGCCACGCGCGCTGCTGGCGCACGGCCCCGAGCCGGTGCGCCAGTTCCTGCGCCGGGGGAACCGGCCATGAACGCGCCCCACCGCAAATCCCACCCGGCCGTGCTGGGCCTGTTCGTCGTGGCCGGCCTGATCGTGCTGTTCGTCGCCGTCGTCGCCCTGGCGGGCGGGCGGCTGCTGGTGCACAAGCAAAAGGTGGTGATGCACTACGCCGGCTCGGTCTACGGCCTGCAGGTCGGCGCCCCGGTGGTGTTCCGCGGTGTGCGGCTGGGCAGCGTCAGCGCCATCGGCGTGGCCTATGACGCCGACACCCGCAACGTGACGATCCCGGTCACGGCCGAACTCGACCGGGAAATGATGGCCAGCATCAGCGGCAACAAACCCGGCGGCAACGACACCAACGCCCTGCCCAGCCTGGTGCAGCGCGGCCTGCGGGCGCAGCTGGCCACCCAGAGCCTGCTGACCGGCCAGCTCTATGTGGACCTGGACTTCCGCCCCGAGAAGCCGGCCAAGCTGGTGAGCGACGACCCCCGCAGCGAGATCCCGACCATCGCCACCGCGTTCCAGGAACTGCGCAACCAGGTGGACAACCTGGACCTGCGCCGGCTGGTGGACGACGTGTCGGCCATCGCCAGCTCCACCCGCCGCATGGTCAGCGGCCCGGAGGCCAACCATGTGCTGAAAAACCTGGAGATGGCCAGCGCCAACCTGCGCCAGGTCAGCGACACCCTGGACAAGCGGCTCAACCCGCTGCTGGACTCGGCCCAGGACACCCTGGCCACCACCCGGCTGAGCATGCAGCGCGTGGGCGACGCGGCCAGCAGCGTGAAGGTCTCGGCGCAGCGCGTCGGCACCAACTTCGGGCCGGACGCCCCGCTGATGCAAAGCCTGCGCCGCTCGGCCGATGAGCTCTCGCGCAGCGCCACCGCCCTGCGCGAGGCCGCCGGCGAAGATTCGCCGACGAACCAGAACCTGCAGCGCGCGCTGCACGATGTCTCGCAGGCGGCCCGCGAACTGCGTGAACTGGCGAACACCCTGGACGAGCAGCCGGAATCGGTGCTCAAGGGCCGCCGCTGAGCCCCTTTTGCCGAAAGACTGCCATGCGCCTTCCTCTTCCCTGCCCTGCACGCCTTGCCCGCCCGGCCATGCTGGTCGGGCTGCTGCTGGCCCTGAGCGCCTGCGGCAGTTCGCCACCGGTGTCGCTGTACCGTCTGCGGGCCGATCCGCCCGCTGCGGCAGCCCCCCCGGCCACCGCCGTCGCCCCGACCCGCTGGATGCTGGGCAGCGTGCGCCTGCCGGACTACCTGGACCGTGACGCCATCCTCTGGCCCAGCGGTGAAACCGGGCTGAAGGCCCTGCCAGGCCAGCGTTGGGCCGAGCCCTTGCGGGATGCGGTGCACCGGGTGCTGCGGGGGGACCTGGCCCGGCTGCGCGGCGCCGACCGGGTCTGGGCGGCGCCCATGCCGACTGGGCTGAAGGCCGATCGCGTGCTGAAGGTCGAGATCCAGACCTACGAGGTGCAGCCCGATGGCCAGACGCTGGTGCTGGCCGCCCGCTGGTGGCTGACCGATCCCGAAGGCCAGGCCCCCACCCAGGTGCGGCTGTTCGAGCGGCGGGAACCCTTGGCGGGCAGCTCGGCCGACGCCCTGGTGCAGGCCCACCGGGCCGCGCTCTGGGCCCTGGCCCAGGCCATCGCCACGCAGGGGGATCACCCCTGAGCGGATCCCGCCCAGCTTGAGCAAGGTCAATTCAGATCCCGCCACCGGGATGGTCGAATGGGCGTTTTCTGCTCTTCTCCCCCTGCCATGAGCCTCACCCATCTCTGCCGTCACCCGCTGGTCGCGGTCGACGACACGGCCAGCCTGGCCGAAGCTGCCCGCCTGATGCGCGCCGAACACGTCGGCGCCCTGGTGGTGGTCCACCGCGACGAGGGCGCGCATCCCCATGTGCTGGGCCTGGTGTCCGACCGTGACCTGGCGGTGGAGGTGCTGGCGCGTGAGCTGCCCGCCCCGCACGTGCAGGTGGGCCTGCTGGTCCAGGGGGACCCGGTGACGGTGCCCGGCTCGGCCAGCCTTGGCGAGGCGGCCCAGGCCATGCGCGAGGCGGGTGTGCGGCGCCTGTTGGTCATCAACGACGAACAGGCCCTGGTGGGCCTGGTCTCGGCCGATGACCTGCTGGAAGCCATGGCCGCCGAGCTGACCGAGCTGGCCCAGGCCCTGCGCAGCGGCCTGCTGCGCGAAAGCCAGCAGCGCGGCGCGCTGCAGGCGCCGGCCCCGGTCGACAGCTCGGCCGCAGCCGTGCCGCCGGCCGCCCCCGCGCCGGCCCCGCGGCCGCCCCGTGTGGTGTTCAAGCCCTGGGGCACGCCGGGCATGCCCGAACCGCGCTTCTAAACCGCGCCCCGAAGCAACCAGCCCTGGCTCCACCAGCGGGCCAGCCACTGGCCCAGGGTGGCTAGGTCAGGCGCTTGGCCACGGGCTTCGGCGGCCTCCCACACCTGGGCGATCGACTGCCCCGCCCCGGCCAGTGCCTGCAACCAGCTGACCTCGGCCGGGTCCTCCAGGCTCATGAAGTGAGGCTGGAGCCCCTTGCGCCAGACGGTCACCGGGCGCGGCGCATCCCAGTGCTGGACCGGCGCCGGCACCTCGCCCGCCTGCAGTGCCTGCCACAAAACCACCGCCGAAGTCCGCTGCCACAGCAGCTGCCAGGTCGGATGCAGCACCGGCCATTGCACCAGACAGGTCTGCGCGCCCTGGGCCTCGATGTCGCTCGCGGTCCAGGCGGGTGCGTCGGCCGCATCGAACACGCTGCGCAGCGCCCACTCCAGTGCAGCCAGCTCCGCCACCTCGGGGTGATCGGGCAAGCGCTGCGCCAGCCGTGCCGGCCATTCGCGCCCCCAGGACGCCAGGCTGCGCTCACGGGGCGGCGCCTCCTGCGCCAGCGTCTGCGCCAGCTCACCGAACTGGGCCTCGCCCAGATAGCGCCGCAGGAGGGGATAGCTGTCGGCCAGCGCCTCCCCCAACCGGGCCCGGTAGGCATGGTGGTAGACCTGCGCGCCACGCACTCCAGCCAGGGGCCCAGCGGGGTCGAGCATCACCGGCGTCGCCCGCGGCGCGTCAGGGGCCAACACCATCGCGGCAAAGCCCTGCTGCAGCGGGGCCAACTCAGGCGGCCGGCTGGATGAGACGACCAGCGCCGGCGCACGGCGCTCGCCTGTCATCGCATGAGCGGCGTCCGTGCCCCGTGGCGAGGCGCCATGTGCGGCCGCCACGGCACGGGCCTGGTCCAGCTCCTGCAGCAGTTCTGCCAGCGTCGGGATGTGGTCGTCGCGCTCGATCATCGTGGCCACCGCGCCGAACCGCTCGCAGGCCTGCCCATACAAGGCCCAGACCTCCGGCGCCACCGGATGGTCGTGCGTGTCGATCAGGAAATGATCCTGGCGCGAGTGGCCGGCCAGGTGGATCTGGCGCACCCGCGCCACTGGCAGGGCCGCCAGATAGGCTGCGGCCTCAAAGCCGTGGTTCACGCTGCTGACGTGGATGTTGTTCACGTCCACCAGCAGCTCGCAATCGGCCTCCTCGGCCACATGGGCCAGAAAATTCCATTCGGTGGCCTCCGACGAGCGGTAGCGGACATAGCTGGAGACGTTCTCCAGCACCAGGCGCCGCCCCAGCAGGTCCTGCGCCTGGCGGATGCGCTGCACCACGTGGCGCGCGCAGGCCTCGGTGTAGGGCAAGGGATAGAGGTCGTGCAGCACCGCCCCGCCCTGCCCGGTCCAGCACAGGTGCTCGGACACCCATAGTGGCTGCA
>JAYSCA010000135.1:0-6601 GCA_041915165.1 Ideonella sp. | reverse complement strand
CCTGGTTTTCGCGGATGCCGGGAATTTCGGTCATGAACAGCAGCTTGTCGGCCTGCAGGGCAATCGCCACCTGGGTGGCCACGTCTTCCATCGACAGATTGAAGGCCTCGCCGGTGGGGGAAAAACCAAACGGCGAGAGCATCACCAGCGCGCCGATGTCCATGCAGCGGCGGATGGCGGCGGCGTCCACCTTGCGGACCACGCCGCTGTGCATGAAATCCACGCCGTCCACGATGCCCACCGGCCGGGCGGTCAGGAAATTGCCCGAGATGACCCGGATCGTGGAATTCGCCATTGGCGTGTTGGGCAAACCCTGGGAGAAGGCGGCTTCGATTTCGAAGCGCAATTGGCCGGCCGCCTCCTGGGCGCAATCCAGCGCGACCGCGTCGGTCACCCGCATGCCATGCGAAAACACCGATTCATGGCCCTTGGCATGCAATTGCTCATTCACCTGCGGGCGAAAGCCATGCACCAGCACCAGGTGCACGCCCATCGCATGCAGGATCGAGATGTCCTGCACGAAGGCGTTGAGCCGTCCCGCGGCAATCAGCTCGCCGGTGATGCCGATCACGAAGGTCTTGCCTCGGTACGCGTGGATGTGCGGCGCCACCGAGCGAAACCAGGGGACGAAGGTGTAGGGGAAGACGAGGTCCATGGTGGGCGGAATTGTGCCGCACGGCCGCCTGCCGCAGCGCAGCAAGGCCAGCCCCTGCACCGATAATCCCGCCCCTGTGACTGACTCTGCCTCCTCCTCCCGTCGGGCGCCTGCCGCGTCCGCCCCCTCGGCCCCGCGGCGTCCCCGCGCGACGCGTCCCGCGGCCGCACCCCGGGCCCCCCGGCCGGCCACGCCGGTGCCGCCCATCAGCTTTCCCGAGTCGCTGCCCGTCTCCAGCCGGCGCGAGGAGATCGCGCAGGCCTTGCAGACCCACCAGGTGGTGATCGTCTGCGGCGAGACCGGCTCCGGCAAGACCACCCAGCTGCCCAAGATCGCGCTGGTGCTGGGCCGGGGTCTGGGGGCTGGCGGCAGCGGGCTGATCGGCCACACCCAGCCGCGGCGGATCGCCGCCAGCTCGGTGGCCAAGCGCATCGCCGAGGAGCTGAACTCGCCGCTGGGCGAGGTGGTGGGCTACAAGGTCCGCTTCAACGACCGGCTCCAGCCCGGCGCCAGCGTCAAGCTGATGACCGATGGCATCCTGCTGGCCGAGACCCAGACCGATCCGCTGCTCAAGGCCTACGACACGATCATCATCGACGAGGCCCACGAGCGCAGCCTGAACATCGACTTCCTGCTGGGCTACCTGCGGCAGCTCCTGCCGCGTCGGCCGGACCTGAAGATCATCGTCACCTCCGCGACGATCGACGCCGAGCGTTTCGCCCGGCATTTCGCCTCGATCCATGGCCCCGCGCCGGTGATCATGGTCAGCGGCCGCACCTTTCCGGTGGAGCAGCGCTACCGCAGCTTCGAGGAGAGCAAGGAGTTCGACCTCAACGACGCCATCGCTGACGCCGTGGATGAACTGTGGCGCGAGGGGCCGGGCGACATCCTGGTCTTCCTGCCCGGCGAGCGCGAGATCCGCGAGGCCGCCGACCACCTGCACAAGCACCTGGCGCAGCGGCTGCGCCACGGGCCGCAGCCGGACATCCTGCCGCTGTTCGCGCGTCTGTCGCAGGCCGAGCAGGACCGTGTCTTCACGCCCGGCAACGGGCGGCGCATCGTGCTCTCGACCAACGTGGCCGAAACCTCGCTGACGGTGCCCGGCATCCGCTACGTGGTCGACAGCGGCCTGGCGCGTGTCAAGCGCTACAGCTACCGCAACAAGGTGGAGCAGCTGCAGATCGAGGCCATCAGCCAGGCTGCGGCCAACCAGCGTGCGGGCCGTTGTGGCCGGGTGGCCAATGGCATCTGCATCCGGCTCTACGAGGAGAAGGACTTCCTGGGCCGGCCGCGCTTCACCGATCCGGAAATCCTGCGCTCCTCGCTGGCCGGGGTGATCCTGCGCATGAAGTCGCTGCGCCTGGGTTCGGTGGAGGACTTTCCTTTCCTGGAAGAGCCGCCGCGCAAGGCGATCGCCGATGGCTATGCGCTGCTGGGCGAGCTGGGCGCGGTGGACGAGGCCAATGAGCTCACCGCCATCGGCCAGGAGCTGTCGCGCCTGCCGCTGGACCCGCGGGTGGGTCGCATGATCCTGGAGGCGCGCGACCGTCAGAGCCTCTCCGAGGTGCTGATCATCGCCTCGGCTCTGTCGGGCCAGGACGTGCGCGACCGGCCGCTGGAGCAGCAGCAGGCGGCCGACGAGAAGCACAAGAAGTTCGACGACGAGAAGTCGGAGTTCGTCGGCTACCTCAAGCTCTGGAAGTGGATCGAGGAAGGGCGGGGCACCGGCGAGGGCCCGTCGGCGCACAAGCTCAGCAACCGGCAGCAGGAGGCCCGGCTGCGCGAGAGCTTCGTCAACCCGCGCCGGGTGCGCGAATGGCGCGACATCCACAGCCAGCTGCACACCGTGGTGGCCGAACACGGCTGGCGCCTGAACCAGAGCCCGGCCACCTACGAGCAGATCCACCTGGCCATGCTGGCCGGCCTGCTGGGCAACGTGGGCTGCAAGTCCGACGACGAGGACTGGTACCTGGGCGCGCGCGGCATCAAGTTCTGGCGCCACCCCGGCGCGCATTTGTCCAAGAAGCCGGGCCGCTGGCTGGTGGCCGCCGAGCTGGTGGACACCACCCGCCTCTTTGGCCGCGGCCTGGCCGCGATCGAGCCGCAATGGATCGAGCGCATCGCCGGCCACCTGCTCAAGAAGCAGCTGCTGGAGCCCCACTGGGAGAAGAAGGCGGCCGAGGTGGTGGCGCTGGAGCGCGCCACGCTCTACGGCATCGTGATCTACCACCAGCGCAAGGTGAACTTCGGCCGGGTGGATGCCAAGACCGCGCGCGAGATCTTCATCCGCGAAGCCTTGGTGAATGGCGAATGGGACAGCAGGCTGCCCTTCATCGCGCACAACCGCAAGATGATCGCCCAGGTCGAGGAGCTGGAGCACAAGTCGCGCCGGCAGGACGTGCTGGTGGACGAGGAGCTGATCGTCGCCTTCTACGACCAGCATGTGGGCGCGGAGGTGGTCAGCGGGGCAACCTTCGAGCGCTGGTACCGCGAGGCCAGCAAGGCGAATCCCCAGCTGCTGTTCCTCAGCCGCGAAGAGCTGATGCGCCATGAGGCCGCCGGGGTCACCACCAGCGCCTTTCCGCGCACGCTGCGCCTGGGCGGGGTGGACTGTGCGGTCAACTACCTGCACCAGCCCGGCGATGCGAAGGACGGCGTCACCGTCACCGTGCCGATCTACGCCCTGAACCAGGTCAGCGAAGAGCGCTGTGAATGGCTGGTGCCCGGCATGCTGGAGGCCAAGGTGCTGGCGCTGGTCAAGAGCCTGCACCAGCGCCCGCGCTCACGCCTGGTGCCGCTGCCCGAGTTCGTCGCCGAGTTCTGTGCCAGCGTGCCGTTTGCGCAGGGGCATTTGGTGGACGTGCTGCTCAAGGCCGTGCGCGAGCGCACCCAGCTGGCCATTCAGCGCAACGACTTCAAGCTGGAGCAGCTGGCGCCCCACCTGTTCATGAACTTCCGGGTGGTGGACGAGCATGGCCGCCAGCTGGGCATGGGTCGGCAACTGGCCATGCTCAAGGCGGACCTGGGCGGGCAGGCGCGCTCGGCCTTCCAGGCCCTGGCCGCCCTCAAGCTGCAGGCCGCACCGGCCCCGGCGCCTCAGCCCCAGGTGGTGACCACGCCATCGGGCGGCCGGGGCGTGGTGGCGGCCGTGAAGGCCCACCCACCGGCGCCGCCCGAGCCGGCCGCGCAGCGGCTCACGGCCTGGACCTTTGGCGAACTGCCCGAGCTGATGGAGATCCGCAAGGGCGGGCAGACCTTGATCGGCTTTCCGGCGCTGATCGATCACGGCGACCATGTGGAGATCGAGGTCTTCGACGAGCCCGAGGTGGCGGCGGCCAAGCACCGCGCCGGTCTGCGCCGGCTGGTGGCGCTGCAGATCCGCGAGCCGCTCAAATACCTCGAGAAGAATATCCCGGACCTGACCCGAATGGCGGTGGCCTACATGCCGTTGGGCACGGCCGAGGAGCTGAAGGCGCAGATCATCGACGTGGCGCTGGACAAGGCCTTCCTGGCCGATCCGCTGCCGCAGGACAAGACTGCCTTCGAGCGGCGCATCGAGGAAGGGCGCAGTCGCTTGAACCTGATCGCTCAGGAGGTGGCGCGCCTGGCCGGCACCATCCTGACCGAATACGCCGCGGCCACGCGCAAGCTCAAGGACGCCCGCCCCCCGAAGGAGGTGGCCGAGGACGTGACGGCCCAGCTGCAGCGGTTGATGCCCAAGCGCTTTGTCGCGCTCACGCCCTACGCCCAGCTGCAGCACTTCCCGCGCTACCTCAAGGGCATCGTGATGCGGCTGGACAAGCTGCGGGCCGATCCGGCGCGCGACGCCCAGCGGCTGTCGGAGCTGCGACCGCTGGAACAGCGTCACCAGCGCCGTCTGGCGGACTTGAAGGGCCAGGCCGACAGCCGGCTGGACGACTTCCGCTGGCAGCTCGAAGAGCTGCGGGTGAGCCTGTTCGCGCAGGAGCTGCGCACGCCGCAACCCGTCTCGGTCAAACGGCTGGAAAAGACCTGGGCTCAGCTGGCCGGCTGAGCCTGGTGGCTCAGACCACCGCCACCGGGCCCAGGCAGCGGCTCATCAGCCGCTCGAAGTCCGAGTCCATGACCTTGGGCGGGCAGGGCAGGTGCTGGTCGGCCCAGCGGCGCAGGGCCGGCCCTCCCTTGGGCACCCGGGTCAGGGTCAGGGCGGCCTCGATGGCCGCTTCGTCGTGGCGCACGCTCAGCAGCCGCTCCAGCATCTCGCGGGCCGCATGCAGGCTGCCCGGCATCAGGTGGGGGTGGTGCAGCAGATCGATCTGCGCCTGCCAGGCCTGGGCCAATGCTGCGTCAAAGGCCGCGGGGGGGGCGTTGTCGATCACGGCCCGGGTGACCTCGCCGTTGCCCATGGCCAGGGCCACCTGCAGCAGCAGTTCCTCGAAGCCGGCTTCGTAGCCGATGCACAGGTTCAGGCCGGCCCGGCGGGCTTCCCGCCATTCTGTCTCGGTGTCGTCACCGCCCAGTTGCAGCATGGGGATGTGCTGCCAAGCCGTGCAGGTGCGCATCAGGTAGCCCAGGGCCAGCCCGGCGCTGCCGTGCACGCCGCCACTGACCAGCATCAGCCGCACCGGCGTCCGTCGCAGCACCTCCAGGGCCTCCCAGGGGGTGCGCACGGCCTCGGGCTCCCAGCCCACGGTGGCCAGCAGTTCCAGCACCACCCGGCTGCGGGCGGCGACGGGGTCGACGATCAGGATGTGGCTCATGCCAGCGATATCGGCCGCTGGCGCCCCGGGGTTAAGCCGGGAAATACCGGAGGAAAGCCGCGCGAGACCGCGCGTTGTCGGCCTCAGCGCAGCAGTTCAAGCAGGCGGTCCATGCCGCCTTGCTCGATCGACACCTTGGCCTGGGCCCGTACCGCGGGCTTGGCGTGAAAGGCCACCGACAGGCCGGCCACGCCCATCATCGGCAGGTCATTGGCGCCGTCCCCCACAGCGATGGCCTGGGCGGGGGCGATGCCCAGCTGCTCGCAGGTCTGCAGCAGCGCGCGGCGCTTTTCCTCGCCGTCCACGATGTCGCCCCAGGCCTGGTCCACCATGCGGCCGGTCAGTTGGCCGTCCTGGACCTCCAGCACGTTCGAGCGCGAGAAGTCCAGCTGCAGTCGTTCCTTCACCCGGTCGGTGAAGAAGGTGAAGCCGCCGGAGACCAGCAGCGTCTTCAGGCCGGCCGCCTGGCAGGCGGCCACGAAGGTGGCCACGCCGGGGTTGAGCTGCAGCCGCTCGTCGTAGATGGCCTGCATGGCCGACACCGGCACGCCCTTGAGCAGGGCCACCCGCTGGCGCAGGCTTTCCTTGTAGTCGGCGATCTCGCCGCGCATCGCGGCCTCGGTGATCGCGGCCACCTCGGCCTTCTTGCCCACGGCCGAGGCGATCTCATCCACGCATTCGAGGTTGATCAGCGTGGAGTCCATGTCGAAGGCGGCCAGGCGGTAGTCCGCCCAGCGCAGCGGCGGGGTGATGCCCTGGACCATCAGGCCGGGCGTGTGTTCGGTGCGGCTCATGGCTTTATTGTCCCCGAGTCGCCGCGACCGGCTGGCCCAGCGAGCGCAGCAGGTCGCGCAGGTAGGTGGCGCGCTCGCGCGGGTCGGCGATCTCGCGGTCGATGCGCAGCTTCTCGTTGCCCACCAGCTTGACCGCGCGGTTCTTCTGCACCAGCTCGATGATGCGCAGCCCGTCCACCGGCGGGTTGGGCCGGAAAGTGATCGACATCAGCTTGGGGTTGGCGTCGATCTTCACCACGCCATAGGGCTTGGCCTGGATGCGCAGCCGGTGCGTGTCGAACAGGGCCTGGCCCTGCGCGGGCAGCTTGCCAAAGCGGTCGGTGACCTCTTCGAGCAGGCGGTCGAGCTGTTCGGCCTTGTCGGCGGTGGCCAGGCGCTTGTAGAAGTTCAGCCGGGTGTGCACGTCGCCGCAG
>JAYSCA010000134.1:0-6635 GCA_041915165.1 Ideonella sp. | reverse complement strand
CGCGAAATCACCCAGCCGCCCCTGGCCATCAAGGACAAGCTGGCATCGCGCATCAAGGTGATCTCCCGCCTCGACATCTCCGAGAAGCGCGTGCCGCAGGACGGCCGGATGAAGCTGCGCTTCGGCACCAAGTCGATCGACTTCCGGGTCAGCACGCTGCCGACGCTGTTCGGCGAGAAGATCGTGATCCGGATCCTGGACTCCTCCAGCGCCAAGCTGGGCATCGAGGCCCTGGGCTACGAGCCGGAGGAGAAGGAACGCCTGCTGCACGCTATCCACCGCCCGTACGGCATGGTGCTGGTAACCGGGCCAACCGGCTCAGGCAAGACGGTCTCGCTCTACACCTGCCTGAACCTGTTGAACCAGCCAGGCGTCAACATTGCCACGGTCGAGGATCCGGCGGAAATCAACCTGCCAGGCATCAACCAGGTCAACGTCAACGACAAGGCCGGGCTGACCTTCGCCAGCGCGCTGAAGTCCTTCCTGCGCCAGGATCCGGACATCATCATGGTGGGCGAAATCCGGGATCTGGAGACCGCCGACATCGCGATCAAGGCGGCCCAGACGGGCCACTTGGTGCTGTCCACGCTGCACACCAACGACGCACCCTCCACGCTGACGCGGCTGTTGAACATGGGCGTTGCGCCGTTCAACATCGCCTCCAGCGTGTTGCTGATCACCGCTCAGCGTCTGGTGCGCCGCCTCTGTGAGAGCTGCAAGCAGCCAGCCGACTATCCGCGCGAGGCGCTGATCCGCGCCGGTTTCAATGAGAACGATCTGGACGGCAGCTGGCAACCGTACAAGGCCGTGGGCTGCTCGGCCTGCAACAATGGCTACCGGGGTCGGGTGGGTGTCTACCAGGCCATGCCCATCAGTGAAACCATCCAGCGCCTGATCCTCACCAATGGATCGGCGGTGGACTTGGCCGAACAGGCCTTGCGCGAGGGCGTGCGCGACCTGCGCCAATCCGGTCTGGTCAAGGTCCGCCAAGGGGTCACCACGCTGGAAGAAGTGATCTCCGCCACCAACGACTGAGGCAGGACTCGGTCCGGATCCAGAACACAACCACCTATCAACCGTCGGGAGCGGTCGGAGGCTCAATGGCAACTGTAGCGGCAGCGAAAAACGTCAGGGACTTCACCTTCGAGTGGGAAGGCAAAGACAAGAACGGCAAGATCGTCCGTGGCGAAATGCGCGCTGGTGGAGAGGCGGCCGTCAGTGCCTCGCTGCGCCGCCAGGGCGTGCTGATCACCAAGGTGAAAAAGCGTCGGACCTCGGGTGGCAAGGCGATCAAGCCCAAGGATATCGCCATCTTCACCCGTCAGCTGTCGACCATGATGAAGGCGGGCGTGCCCCTGCTGCAGGCCTTCGACATCGTGGCCCGCGGCAGCACCAACGCCCGGCTCACCCGGCTGCTGCTGGACATCCGGGCCGACGTCGAGACCGGCACGGCACTGTCCTCGGCCTTCCGCCGTCACCCGCAGTATTTCGACGCGCTCTACTGCAACCTGGTGGAAGCCGGTGAGGCCGGCGGTATCCTGGAACTGTTGCTCTCCCGCCTGGCCCTGTACCAGGAAAAGAGCCTGGCGCTGCAGCAGAAGGTGAAGTCGGCGCTGATCTATCCGGTGTCCGTGCTGGTGGTGGCCTTCGCGGTGGTGACGGTGATCATGATCTTCGTGATCCCGGCCTTCAAGGAAGTCTTCTCCAACTTCGGTGCCAACCTGCCCGCGCCGACCTTGGTGGTCATCGCGATGAGCGAGTTCTTCGTCCAGTACTGGTGGGCCATCTTTGGTGCGCTCTTCGGTGGCGGTTACATGTTCTTCCGCACCTGGAAGCGTTCCGAGAAGATGCAGTTGGTGATGGACCGCCTGATGCTGCGCATGCCCATCTTCGGCGAGCTGGTCCGCAAGTCGGTGGTGGCCCGCTGGACGCGCACGCTGTCGACGCTGTTCGCAGCCGGTGTGCCCCTGGTGGAGGCTCTGGACTCGGTGGGCGGCACGGCTGGCAATGCCATCTACGCGCAGGCCACCGAACAGATCCAGCGCGATGTGGCGGCCGGTACCGCCCTGACCCCGGCGATGACCACCACCGGCGTGTTCCCGAACATGGTGCTGCAGATGACGGCGATCGGCGAAGAATCCGGTGCTCTGGACGACATGCTGTCGCGTGCGGCCGACTTCTATGAGGAAGAGGTCGACGAGATGGTCAAGGGCCTGTCCACGCTGATGGAGCCGATCATCATCGTGATCCTGGGGGTCATCATCGGCGGCATCGTGGTGTCCATGTACCTGCCAATCTTCAAGCTGGGCCAGGTGGTCTGACGCCGATGCACGATCTGTTGGAGTTGGAGACCTGGTGGCTGTCGCCCTGGGTGCTGGGGCTGTTCGGTCTGTGCGTGGGCAGTTTTCTCAACGTGGTGGTGCACCGCCTGCCCCGCATGATGGAACGCCAGTGGTGGGCGGACGTGACCCAGCAACTGGGCGATGCGGAGTCCTGGCGCCGCACCTTCGGTGACGAGGCCCCGAAGCCCCTGGGCCTGACCGCCCAGGAGCTGGACCGTCGTGTGCAGGCCCTGAGCCCGCTGTCGCTGGCGCGGCCGGCCTCCCGCTGCCCGTCCTGCGGCCATGCGATCCGCTGGTACGAGAACATCCCGCTGCTGAGTTGGCTGTGGCTGCGCGGCCGCTGCTCGGCCTGCAACGCGCGCATTTCATGGCGTTACCCGCTGCTGGAGCTGGTCACCGCGCTGCTGTTCGCGGCGCTGGCCTGGCGCATGGGCCCGCAGCCCGAAGTGCTGCTGTGGTGCGGCGTGGCGGCCGCCTTGGTGGCCCTCACCGCGATCGACTGGGACACCACCCTGCTGCCGGACTCGCTGACCCTGCCGCTGCTCTGGTCAGGCCTGATCGCCGCGGCTCTGGGTTGGACGCTGCCGCTGACGACCGCCCTGGGCGGCGCGATCGCGGGCTACCTGTCGCTGTGGTCGGTGTACTGGTTGTTCAAGCTCACCACTGGCAAAGAGGGCATGGGCCAGGGCGACTTCAAGCTGCTGGCGGCCCTGGGTGCCTGGCTGGGCTGGCAGGCCATCCTGCCCATCGTGCTGATGGCCTCGGTGATCGGCGCGCTGGTGGGCATCGGCATGAAGCTGAGCCATGCGCTGCGAGAAGGCCGCTACGTGCCCTTCGGCCCCTTCCTGGCCGGCGGCGCGTTGGTAGTGATGCTGGCCGGATTGGATCGGGTGCTGGGCTGGATCGGCCAATGAGGCCTCGCCGCATCGGCCTGACCGGAGGCATCGGCAGCGGCAAGAGCACCGTGGCCCGCCTGCTGGCCGAACGCGGCGCCAGCGTGATCGACACCGACGCGATTGCCCGCGCCCTGACCGCGCCTGGTGGCGCGGCGCTGCCCCGCATCGTCGAGGCCTTCGGGGCCGAGATGCTGGATGCGCAGGGCGCCCTGGACCGGGCCCGCATGCGGGCGCTGGTGTTCCGCTCCCCCGAGGCCAAGCAGCAACTCGAGGCCATCCTGCATCCGATGATCGGAGCGGCGACCGACCGCCAGGCCGCGGCCGCCACCCCGGACCAACCCATCGTGTTCGATGTGCCGCTGCTGGTCGAAACCGGCGCGCGCTGGCGTACGCGCGTGGACCGCGTGCTGCTGGTGGACTGCAGCGAAACCACCCAGGCCGCCCGTGTGCAGGCCCGATCGGGCTGGCCCACGGAACAAATCCGCCAGGTGATCCACCAACAGGCCAGCCGGATCCAACGTCGGTCGGCCGCCGACGCCGTGATCCTCAACGACGGCCTGGACCTGGCCGGCCTGACCACCGAAGTCGACGCCTTGTGGCACCTGGGCTTCTTCGGTGTCCCGGCGACCATCCGGCTGTGAAACAATCGACATCGCCCCGCACCCCGTCTGGAACACCCACCTTGGTCCTGTACGAATACCCGTTCAACGAGAGCATTCGCACCATGCTCCGCCTCGAGCACCTGTTCGAGCGGCTGACCATTCTGGTCCCACGCGACGCCCCGGTGGACCACCATTTCGCCCTGGTCACGGTCTTCGAGATCATGGATGTCGCCTCGCGCGCCGACCTCAAGTCCGATCTGCTCAAGGAACTGGATCGGCACCGCAACGTGCTGCTGGGCTACCGCGGCAACCCGCACATCTCGGAAGCCGCGCTGGACGAGGTCATCGGCCAGATCGACACGGCCTACCAGTCGCTCAACCAGCAGGCGGGCAAGGCCGGCCAGGCCCTGACCGCCAACGAGTGGCTGATGAGCATCCGCAGCCGCATCAGCATCCCGGGCGGCACCTGCGAATTCGACCTGCCGGCCTACTACGCCTGGCAGCAGCACGCCCCCGACGCGCGCCGCCAGGACCTGGCCCGCTGGATCGATTCGCTGTGGCCGCTGAAAAGCGCGCTGGACCTGCTGCTGCGCCTGTTGCGCGACAGCGGAGTGCCGCACCGCGTGGTCGCCACCGCAGGTCAGTACCAGCAACCCCTGCCGCAAGGCCGGACCTACCAGCTGCTGCGGCTGCGCCTGGACGAGACCCTGGACCTGGTGCCCGAGATCAGCGGCCACCGCCTGATGGTGTCGGTGCGGCTGATGCGGGCAGATACCGAGGGACGTTTGAAGCCGTTCGGGCAGGATGCAGCCTTTGACCTGTCGCTGTGTGCCTGAGAACGTGAACCCTCCGACGACCGCCACACCGGCGCGGCCGCCGATCGAAGTCGACTGCCCCGCCTGCGGGGAAAAGACGCTGTTCGGCCCCGCCAACCCTTACCGCCCCTTCTGCAGCGCACGCTGCCAGGGCCATGATTTCGGTGCCTGGGCCAGCGAGAACTACCGCGTCGCCCAGGACAACACCACGCCGACGGACGGCGACGCGCCATGAGCCGCCCATCGCTGCCGCGCCGCCGCGCCATCGTGGTCGCGCTGGGGGCCACCGGCCTGCTGGGGGCCTGCGCCTCCACCCCGCAGCCCCTGGCCATCACCACGTACCACGAGACCCTGACCTCGCTGCTGCTGTCGCAGGACCAGCAGCACCTGGTGGTCATCGGCGAGCACCACCACTACATCTTCGACGCTCCCGCGCCGCTGGTGGCGGCGCTGGCGTCGCCCCTGCACGCCCAGATGGAAGGCGAGCTGGGGCGCTTCACCGTCGCGGCCGACGGGCGGACCCAAGGCGACTATGCCCTGATCCTGCCCGCCAGCTTGAGCGAGGCCGAGCACGCCCAGGCCCTGGCCCTGGGCTTCCAGGCCGCCCCGGCCCCGGCCGGCACGCTGCGAATGGCCGGCCGCATCGAGGGTCAGCGCTACCTGCAGGGCACGGTCAAGGCCCACCGGGTGCGCACCAGCCTGAACCATCCGTACACGGTGGAGATCCAGGCCGAGCAACCGCGCAGCGACCAGATGGCCCAGGCGATGGTCACCCCGGTCTCCGCCGCGGCGAACGGCGTCACGCTGCTGTACTACGTGGTGCTGGCGCCGATCATCGTGCCCTTCGCGCTGCTGAGCCGCGAACGCGCCAAGTGAGGCGTCCCGCCGCCGCGCGGGCGATGTGGAAGACGCTCTTGAAAGCGGATCACCCGTCCCTATAATGCGGATTAGCACTCACCCAATGGGAGTGCTAACAAGACATGCAGTCCTGTCGAGGCTGCTGGTTTTTGGAATGGAAGCGGCCGCGTGGCAGATCGCCACGGGCCACTTTCTCTCTCACCGTCAATGCTCCAAGGAGATGCAATGAAACTTCGTCCGTTGCACGATCGCGTGATCGTCAAGCGTCTGGAAAACGAGACCAAGACCGCTTCCGGCATCGTGATTCCCGACAACGCCGCTGAAAAGCCTGACCAAGGCGAAGTGCTGGCCGTGGGTCCGGGCAAGCGCAACGACAAGGGTGACTTCGTGGCCCTGAACGTGCAAGTCGGCGACCGCGTGCTGTTCGGCAAGTACTCGGGCCAGTCGGTCAAGGTCGATGGCGAGGAACTGCTCGTCATGCGCGAAGAAGACCTGTTCGCCGTGGTCCAGAAGTGATCGTCTGATCCCTCCTGATCACCGCCCACCCATCCTGTACTGAATTCGGAGATTTCACAAATGGCAGCAAAAGACGTTGTCTTCGGCGCAGACGCCCGTGCCCGCATGGTCGAAGGCGTGAACATCCTGGCCAACGCGGTCAAGACCACCCTGGGCCCCAAGGGCCGCAACGTGGTGCTGGAGCGCTCGTTCGGCGCCCCCACCGTCACCAAGGACGGTGTCTCGGTCGCCAAGGAGATCGAGCTCAAGGACAAGCTCATGAACATGGGCGCCCAGATGGTCAAGGAAGTCGCTTCCAAGACCTCTGACAACGCTGGTGACGGCACCACCACCGCCACCGTGCTGGCCCAGGCCGTCGTGCGCGAAGGCATGAAGTACGTGGCCGCCGGCATGAACCCGATGGACCTGAAGCGCGGCATCGACAAGGCCGTCGCCGCCCTGACCGTCGAGCTGAAGAAGGCTTCCAAGGCCACCACGACCTCCAAGGAAATCGCCCAGGTCGGCACGATCTCGGCCAACTCCGACGCCGACGTCGGCGGCATCATCGCTGAAGCGATGGACAAGGTCGGCAAGGAAGGCGTGATCACCGTTGAAGACGGCAAGAGC
>JAYSCA010000133.1:0-6657 GCA_041915165.1 Ideonella sp. | reverse complement strand
AGGCGGCCGCCCTCGGTCCGCAGGACCTGGTCTTGCTGTGCAGCAAATCGCAGGACCTGCCGGCCCTGGCCCGCTCGGTGCTGCCCGCCATCGGCCCGCAGACCCTGGTGATCCCCTTGGTCAACGGCGTGCCCTTCTGGTACTTCCACCGCAGCGGTAACCGCTTCGAAGGCGAGGCGGTGCAGGCGGTCGACCCGGACGGCCAGCTGCTGCGCAGCCTGCCGATGGACCGGGTGCTGGGCGCGGTGGTGTTCATCACCGCCGAATCGCCCGCGCCGGGCTGGTGCGTCTCGCGCACCCCGCACCTGATCATGCTGGGCGAGCTGGCCGCCGGCCTGACCCCGCGCCAGCAGGCCGTCTGCCGGCTGCTGGAGAGCGCCGGCATCGAAGGCCGGCCGCTGGAGCGCATCCGCGACAAGCTCTGGACCAAGCTGATCGCCAACCTCACCTCCAACCCGCTGTCGGTCGTCACCGGCGCCACGCTGGAGGAGATTTACACCCGCGACAGCCTGCTGCCCACCGTGCAGGCGGTGATGCACGAGGTGATGCTGGCCGCCAGCGCCTACGGCGCGCGGCTGGAGATCGACCCGATCGAGTTCGTGCAACTGGGCGCCGCGATGGGCCCGGTGCGCACCTCGATGCTGCAGGACCTGGAACGCGGCCGCCCACTGGAGCTCGCCGCCATCGGCGATGCGATGGTGGAACTGGGCGCACGCTACGGCCTGCCCATGCCCGCCACCCGGGCCCTGATCGACCTGGCGCGCTGGCGCCAACCCCGTCTCCAGGCCGAGGCGCCCCAGCCTCAGGCCGCTCCCCCCGTCGCGGCCTGAGGCCGCCCTCCTGCTTCACCCCACCCCGGAACGCCCCATGGACCTCACCCCCAACGCTGCCGAACTCAAGCCCGCCCACATCAGCGATGCCGAATGGGCGCTGCGCGTGCAGCTGGCCCATTGCTACCACCTGGTCGACTTCTTCGGCTGGACCGAGACCATCTTCAACCACATCTCGGCCCGCCTGCCCGGCACCGACCACTACCTGGTCAACCCCTTCGGTCTGAACTACGACGAGGTCACGCCGGCCAACCTGCTCAAGGTGGACATTGACGGCCACAAGATCGAGCCCTCGCCCTACGACGCCAACCCAGCCGGCTTCGCGCTGCACGGGGCCATCCACGGTGCCCGCGAGGACATCCACTGCCTGATCCACACCCACACCACGCCGATCTCCGCCATCGCGATGAAGCGGTCCGGTTTCAGCCACGACGATTTCTACGGCGCCCAGCTCTACGGCCGCGTGGGCTACCACACCTTCGAAGGCATCACGCTGTTTGCCGACGAGAAGCCGCGCATGCTTGACAGCCTGGGTGAGAAACACATCCTGGTGCTGCGCAACCACGGCATCGCCGTCGGCGAGATGGACATCCCGCGCGCCTTCTTCCTGCTCTGGACGGTGCAGCGCGCGGCCGAGATCCAGGTGGCCGCCGGCAGCATCCCGGGCGACAACGTGGCCCTGCCGGACAGCATCGGCGAGCGCTGCGCCCACCTGACCGCCGAGCTGATCCGCGACAGCGGCTTCGCGGAGAAGTTCTTCAACGCGATGGTGCGCCAGATGCACGCCAAGCGCGCCCACTGAGCCCCCCCACCCCGACACGATCGCCATGACCCAGGACACCCTCCCGCTGCCACCGCAGGTGGCCGACGCCCAATGCCGCAGCGCCTGCGACACCCGCCAGCAGATCCGCGCCGGCCAGCTCAGCGCCCGCCAGGCGGTGCATGACTGCATCGCCCGCGTGCAGCAGCATGAGCCGGCCGTCCGGGCCTGGCAATCGTTCGACCCCGCCGTGGCCCTGGCCCAGGCGGAACGCCCGGCCGGCGGCCTGCTGCAGGGCGTCGCCATCGGCCTGAAGGACCTGATCGACACCCGCGACTGGCCCACTGGCTACGGCTCTCCGATCTATGAAGGCCACCGGCCCGACCGCGATGGCTGGGTGGTGCGCGCCGTGCAGGCCCAGGGCGGCGTGCCGATGGGCAAGCTGGTCACGACCGAGTTCGGCTACTTCCAGCCCGGCCCCACCGCCAACCCCTGGGACACCGCCCGCACGCCGGGCGGCTCCTCCAGCGGCTCGGCCGCCGCGGTGGCTGCCGGCATGGTGCCGCTGGCCTTCGGCACCCAGACCGCCGGCTCGCTGATCCGGCCGGCGTCCTACTGCGGCGTCTGGGCTCTGAAGGCCACGCACGACCGCTACCCGCTCGACGGCATCAAGGGCCTGTCGCCCTCGCTGGACACGCTGGGCTGGATGGCGCGCAGCGCCGACGACCTGGAGCTGCTGCGCGCCGCGCTGGACCAGGAGGACTTTGCCCCGCTGCCCGCCGTGGACCGCCCGCGCCTGCTGTTCAGCCCCACCCACCTGGCGCCGATGCTGGACGCCGGGGGCGCCGCCACCTGGGCCGAGGGGCTGCAGCGCCTCGGCCAGGCCGGCATCCCGCTGGAAGACGCCGCGCTGCCGCCGCTGCTGAGCACGCTGTTCGAAGCGCAGAAGACCATCATGGCCTGGGAGGCCTGCCGCAGCCTGGCCACCGAGCTGGCCACCCACCGCGACCGCATGGGCGCCGCGCTGGTGCAGCTGCTGGACCACGGCCGGACCGTGACCCAGGCCGCCTATGACGACGCCCAGGCCCTGGCCCGCCAGGGCCGCAGCTGGCTGGCCACCCGCCTGCAGGGGGTGGACGCGCTGCTGGTGCCCGCCGCCCCGGGCGAAGCCCCACTGGGCCTGGCGGCCACCGGCGACCCGGCCTTCAGCCGCGTCTGGAACCTGCTGGGCAACCCCTGCGTCAACGTGCCCGGCCTGTTCGGCCCGCACCGCATGCCCATCGGCCTGCAGCTGGTCGGCCACCCACAGCGCGAACGCGAGCTGCTGGCCGTGGCCAAGCGGGTGGGTGAGGTGCTGGGCGCCTGAGCGCCCTGAGTCCAGCCGCCATCAGGAGGTCGGCGATTCGCGGAATCGCCGAAGCGCCTCCTCCAGCCGGCCTCGGCTCGCTGCCCTCAGCTGCAGGATGCCCATTTCCCGGGCCATCGCCACCAGGTTCTCGTCATCGCTGACCAACGGATCGACAACGTACGCGGCCAGGGCCATGAGCTCCTCCATGCACACCTCGGTCGTCAGGCGCTGAGCCTCCGGCTCGGGGAATCGAAAGGCCAGCTGACCATCGGTCGTCATGGCCTCCGGCCAGTAGAACGTTCCCACACCTTCCTGGGTGCTTTGGCAGACGCGTCGGGCCATGTCCTGTATCCGTTCCTGAATCCGGCTGCCGGTGCGTTGCCAACCGTGGGCACGCGAGATGCGTCGGGCCAGCACCAGATCAAGCACCGGGCCCTCCTTGCCCACGACATACGCGATCATCGCCTTCAGCCGTGGATCGTAGTCCTTGTCGAAGAAGGCGTTGGGATCAACCGCCTCGACAGCTTCGGCCGGGTTGCACTCGACGTACACCGCTCTCCCGCTGGGTTCAATCGACTCGCTGGAAGACACCCTCCGGGCATAGACCTCCGGGGCCTCCGCCTCGACCTGGGGCACCACCGCCGACGGATCCGGCACTGCGTCCACGGGAGAGCCAGGACCAGGCGCTGGCGCCAGTCCGTTCGGGATCTTCGCCTTGGCCTTTTCGATCATCTCTCGCGCTGCAGCTGCTGCCGCAGCCTGCTCGGCTTCCGCTGCACGCTGCGCGCGGCTGATGGCCAGAAGATCATCCAACTGCCGACAGACCCGGTCCAAGGTGCCGTTCGGGTCCACCCACCAATCGGTCGACCAGATGCGCAAGATCTCCCAACCCAATCCACGCAACACCTGCTCGCGGAGCAGGTCCCGGTCCCGCGCCGTCGCTGACCGGTGGTAGGTGGCCCCATCACATTCGATCCCGGCCAGGTAGCGGCCAGGGGCATCGGGGTGTACCACGGCAAGGTCCACACGGAACGCAGAAGCACCAACCTGGGTGTGCAACGTCCACCCCTTCTGAGCCAGCGCACCCGCGACGGCCTCCTCGAACGGACTCTCGAATCCGCCAAGGCTGCCGGCCGTCACCTCGAAGAGCGCGCGAGCGCCACGCTCGGCGAACTCCAGGAAGTGTTTCAAGTCGCGGACACCCAGGGCCTGCGTCCTCGACAGATCGATCTGCTCTCCCTTGAGCGTCGAGAAGACCCTCAGTTCCCGCCGGGCACGCGTGATGGCGACATTGAGACGACGTTCGCCACCGGTTCGGTTCATCGGACCGAAGTTCATGGACACATGGCCAGCGTCGTCGGGCCCATAGGTGATGGAGAAGTACATGATGTCGCGCTCGTCACCCTGGACGCTCTCCAGATTCTTGACGAACACAGGTTCGAGTTCAGACTCGGCGAAATACGACTCCAAGCCGGGGTCTCGGCGGCGCTCCTCATCAAGCAGGTCTTCAATGAGCTTCTGCTGCTCTGTATTGAAGGTGACCACGCCGATCGTCAGCTTCGAAGCCTTGAAGCCTGGTGCGCTCAGGCGACCGACGATGTCGGCGACCAGGGCTTGTGCCTCAGGCTTGTTGACCCGCGCCCCCCCTTTTTCGTAGAGGCCCTGCACATGGTGGAAGCTGACCGCCCCGTCCTCCGTCACGGGGGATGGGAAGGTCACCAGTCTGCCACCGTAGTAACGGTGGTTCGAGAACGCGATCAGACTCTCGTTGCGGCTGCGGTAGTGCCAGGAAAGATCGAGCGTGGGCAGGCTGGCCCCCATGCACTCGTCCAAGATGCTCTCCATGTCACCTTCGACATCCTCGTCGTCCACCGAGGATTCCGCGCGCTCAAAGAAGTTCGTCGGCGGCAACTGCTTCGGGTCCCCCACCATCACGACCTGCTGGCCGCGGGCGATGGCACCAATCGCATCCCATACCGGGATCTGAGATGCTTCATCGAACACCACCACGTCAAAAGGTGCCGCATCCGCCGCCAGGTACTGTGCGATGGACAGCGGACTCATCAGCAGGCAAGGGGTGAGCTGCGTCAGCGCGTTCGGGATGGCGCTCATCAACTCGCGCAGCGGCTTGTGCGCCCGCTTCTTGGTGATCTCGTGCCGGAGGAAGCCCCACTCCGAGCTGCGGGTCACGTCATCCTGTGCCGGCAAGGCCTTGCAGAGGTTGGCCCTCAACCAGGCCTTGGTCAGGTCCGTGAAACGGCCGTCCAGCACCTTGAAATCAAGAATGCGTCGCTCGTGTTCCGCAGAAACAAACGACCGAATCACCGGTTCACTGTCCACCACGGCATTCAGCCACCACCGGCAGTAGTTGGTCTCAAAGACCCGACGCGCTTCCGAAGGCGACACCGCACCGCTGACCAGCCCGCCCACGAGCGGACTCAGCCCGACGGCCATCGCCTGCTGGCTGGCCTTGCGCCATGCACACCACGCGTTGAGCTTGTGTTCCGAAGCGATGATCTCCTTGCAGCGGCGCTGGATCTCATGCAGATCCGCTTCGTCATAAACGGCTCGGCTCTCCGGCGTGAAGGCCCCGAGACCACCGATGCGGTCGATGAAGGGCTGTAGACGTTCCAGCGCCGCCAGATAGCCGCGCCCCGCTTCGGCCACCGGCCCTGCGGCGTCGAGCAGTGCATTGCCATCGGTCACCAGTGTCTCAAGGCGATGACACACCTCCGTGACCTCCTCCGGACTGGTTGCCAGATGGGCCACCGCCGCCGCGATGGAGCGTTGGAAAGAAATGGCTTTCTGAAGCTCCTCCAGATCGGTCGCCAGCCCCTTCCAGAGTCCAGGACATGACACCTGCAAATCCGCCAGACCGGACAGCTTCACTTCAATGCCCTCTCGCTCCTTGAGCACGGCGTGATCACTCGCCAAACGCTTCCCGCAGGCGCCCTGGGCCACCAGAGTGAATTGGGCTGCCAACGCGCCCGACGCGCGCAGCTGAGAGAGCGCGCCAGTGAATGCGATGGCCGCCTCCAGTGCCGGGATGTCCGTTCCCAGTCCCGCCCAGAGGTGATCGGTACTCCCTTCAAGAGCCCCCAAGTCAGCCAGCTGGAGGTCCAGTTGCTGGAGCTGCTCAAGCTTGCGGACCTCGGCCGAGAGGGCTTCTCCCCCCCGTCCCGCCACCAGAGGCGCCAAGCCATCCATCGTCCAGCGCGCATCCGCCCGAGCAGCCTTCAGGGCAGTCTGCAAGGTAACGGCGGCCGTCAACACATCCACACGGGAGTTCAGCCCACGCCAGAGGCCCTTCAGTTCGTCAGCGACCTCAAGCTTTGCCACCGCCGACCGCTGGTCCCGAATGGCCACCAGGATCTTCAAGTCCTCTGCGACCTCGGGTTCGCCCTGCCCGGCAACCACCGCCTCCAGCGCTTGCCGTACCTTGCGCCTGCCCAACCAGGACAGCGGCCAAACGGCCTTGCTGGCCTTGGCTTGGTCACGGCTGAGCTGATAGACGTTCAATTCGTCGACGGCATCGGCATATCGAACTGAGAGCGATTGTTCGAGTGTTTGAATGCCTTCCAGCAGACCGAGGCCCTTGCGCAGGAGCTCAAGAACGAACGGTGACCACGGCGCTGCCAAACTTGCCAGCACGTCGCGGCGTGCCTGCAGCAGCGCCACCGCTCTCGAAGCCTGTTCTCTCACGGAAGGCTCCCAACCGC
>JAYSCA010000132.1:0-6671 GCA_041915165.1 Ideonella sp. | reverse complement strand
CCGAGCTGCCGGGTTTCACGATCGACTACGCCCCGGACTTCCGGCAGGCGATCGCCGACAGCTGGCCGCGCTCGCTGGATGACCGGCAGGCCCAGGCCGACTGGGGCTGGACCCCGCGCTTTGGCCTGACCGAGATGGTGCGGGAGATGCTGGCGGCGCTGTCGCCTTCGCGCGCGGCCTGAAAGCCGCGGGGGAGGGCGGCTCAGGCCAGGGCGTCCAGCATGGCCTGGGCCACGGCCTCGGGCTGCTCCTGCAGCATCGCATGCCCGCCGGGCACCATCCGCACCTCGGCCTTCAGCACCTCCAGCAGGGCCACCGTGGCCTTGGCTGGCGTCATGCGGTCGGCCTCGGCCTGGATCAGCGTGACCGGGCAGCGAACCTGGGCGGCGGCCACCAGCCCGTTGGCGTAGCGGTCGCAGAGCTGGAAGTCGTGCAGGAACAGGTTGCCGTCGGTGCAGCCGGCCTGGGTGCGGGCCATCAGGGCCCGGCTGGCTGCGCGGGCCTCGGCCAGCGGGCCATCGCTCTGCGCTGCCGCCGCCGGGGAGTAGGAGAAGGTGTTGACCATGTCCATGCCCGCCTCGGGCGTGGACGCGGCCGACTCGAGCAAGGCTGGGCTGACCCGCATCGGAAAGGCGGTGCCCAGCAGCAGCAGATGCTCGATGCGCTCGGGGGCCCGGGCCGCGACTTCCAGGGCGATCAGCGAGCCCATGCTGTGACCTGCCACGCTGAAACGGTCGAGGCCCGCGGCGTCCGCCACCCGCAGGGCCCAGTCGGCCAGGGCTGCGATGTCGGGCGGCAGCGGCCCGGCGCTGCCGCCGTGGCCGGGCTGGTCCGGCGCGAGCGCACGGTGGCCGGCCGCCGCGCAGGCGGCGCCGAGGGCGTTCCAGACGCTGTGGTCGTTCAGAGCGCCGTGCAGCAACAGCACGGCGCGGGCGGCCGGGGCGCTGGGCTCCCAACTGGCCAGATGGACGTGGCGGTGGTCGACGGTCAGTTCCATGGGGCGGCTTCAGACGAGGGAAAACGCGGTTCCCGTGGGAGACCGCAACAAGAAAACCAGGGATTGTGTGCTATGTTGCCAGTTCAACAGCAATGGATCGGTTTCGAGGTCTGGAACAAGGAGACAACCCATGAAAGTCAGTGACATCCTGCGTGTGAAGGGCAACACGTTGTTCACCGTGTCGCCAGACCTGCCGCTGGCCGAAGCCGTCCGCACCATGGCCGACAACGACATCGGCTCCGTGGTCGTGATGGAGCACGGCGACTTGGTCGGCATGCTGACCTTCCGTGAGGTGATTGCTGCGGTGGTGGGCAACGAGATGGTGATCGGCTCGCGCCTGGTGCGCAGTGTGATGGACGACGCGCCGCTGACCTGCACGCCCGAGACGGAGATCGACGAGGTGCGCCGCATGATGCTGGGCCGTCACGCCCGCTACATGCCGGTGCTCAACGGTCGCACGCTGATGGGCGTGATCTCGTTCTACGACGTGGCCAAGACGGTGGTGGAAGCGCAGGACTTCGAGAACCGCATGCTCAAGGCCTACATCCGCGACTGGCCGGGCGATGAAGCGGCGTCGTCCAGCGGCGTGGCCGCGGCCTGAGCGTCGTTTCAACCGGTCTGAGCTTCAGACCGGTTGTGCCACCGGGGTGAAGTTGGGGTGTTCCGGGCGGGTGTGCTGCTGCACCCAGGCCTGCAGTTCCTCCGGGGGCAGTGGCTTGCAGAAGCGGTAGCCCTGCACGACTTCACAGCCGTGGGACTGCAGGAAGGCCGCCTGTTCGTCGGTCTCCACCCCCTCGGCGATCGTGGTCAGCCGCAGGGCCCGTGCCATCTGGATGATGGCCTGCACGATGGCCCGGTCGTCCGGGTCGGTGCTGATGTCCCGCACAAAGGACTGGTCGATCTTCAGCGTGTGGATCGGGAAGCGCTTGAGGTGACTCAGCGACGAGAAGCCGGTGCCGAAGTCGTCGATCGACAGGCGCACCCCCAGGGCATGCAGCCGGTCCATGATGACGCGGGCCTCCTCAGGCGTGTGGGCGGCGACGCTTTCCGTCAGTTCCAGTTCCAGACAGGCAGGCGGCAGCTCGGCTTCGCTGAGCACGCGCTGCACCAGCTCGGGCAGGCCCGGGTCGCGGAACTGGGCGGCCGACAGGTTCACGGCGACCATGCCCGGCGATTGACCTGCGGCGATCCATTGCTTCATCTGTGAGACGGCGGTGCGCATCACCCAGGCGCCGATCGACAGGATCTGGCCCGTGCTTTCTGCCAGCGGGATGAACTCGGCCGGGGAGATCACCCCCAGTTCGGGATGGAACCAGCGGATCAGGGCCTCGACACCGACCACTTGGCCGGAGTGCAGGCAGATCTGCGGCTGGTAGTACAGCTGCAGTTCGCCGCGCTCTTCCGCCAGGCGCAGCGCCGCTTCCAGTTGCAACTGGCGGGCCGAGCGGTGGGACATGTCGGCCGAATAGGTGCACCAGCGGCCCCGGCCTTCCAGCTTGGCGCGGTACATCGCGGTGTCGGCGCAGCGCAGCAAGGCCTCCGGGGAATCGGCGTCGTCCGGATAGACGGTGACCCCGATCGAGAAGGTCAGGCTGAAGTCGTGGCCATCCACCTGGCAGGGTTCGGCCAGGCGTTCCAGCAGCTTGCTGGCCACTTCGCCGGCTCCTTCGGTCGAGGTGCCTGGCAGCAGCACGGCGAATTCATCGCCGCCCAGGCGGGCCACGGTGTCCACCTCGCGCAGGCTGTGCCGCAGCCGCTGGGCCACTTCGCGCAGGATGCCGTCGCCCGCGGTGTGGCCAAAGTTGTCATTGACGTGGCGCAGCTGGTTCACGTCGAGGAACAGCAGCGCCAGCGGTTGCTGGTGGCGCTTGGACAAGGCCATCGCCTGGGACATGCGGTCGACCAGCAACTGGCGGTTGGGCAGGTCGGTCAGGCCGTCGAAGTGGTCGCGGCGCAGCAGCTTCTGCTCGGCCTGGCGCACCGAGGTGATGTCGTGCAGGATCACCACCACGTGTCCGGGGCGGCCCTGGGCATCGCGGCGTGCGCTGAGGGAGACCCAGGCCGTCAGCAGCCCGCCGGTGCGGCGCAGGCTGTGGACTTCGCCCTGCCAGTGGCCGCTGCGGGCCAGGGCGTGGCGCATCTGGCGGGGCAGCTCGGTGTCGTCGATCAGCGGCGACAGCAGTTGGATCGACTGCCCCTGCAGATCGGTGGCTTCGAACCCGGTGATCTGGCAGAAGGCCGGGTTGGCCAGCAGAATGACGCCGCGCGGGTCGGCGATGAGCACCCCTTCGCGGGTCTGGTCGAACACCGCTGACGCCAGCTTGAGCTTGTCTTCCGTCTGCCGGCGCGCGGTGACGTCCTGCGCTTCGATCAGGATGTGGCCCTGGGGCTGGCCGGGCAGGGCGGCGACCGGTCGCACGGTCAGTTCCATGGCGCGCGGGGTGCCGCCATCGTCCTTCAGCAGCAGGTCCAGCCGTGACACCCGGCCACCCGCCGCCTGGGCGATGGCCAGACGCAAGGGCTCCTGCTGGTGTGGACCGGCGCCCCACAGCGGATGGCACCACAGGGCCTCGTCCCGATGCCAGCGCTTGGGCGTGGCGGCCTGCAGCCAGCGCAGGGCCGTGCGGTTGCTTCGCACCAGGCGGCCGTCGGGGGTGAGCAGGGCCAGGAACTGCGGGCTCTGGTCCAGCATGGCCTGCAGCAGGGCGCTGTTGTCCTCACCGCGTTGGCGCCACCGGCGCCAGGCGCTGGCCGCCAGCACCGTGCCGCCGCCCAGGGCCAGACCGATCCACAGGCCGCCGTGCCCGAGTGCGGACAGCTGGCCTGCTTGCGCCCAGCTGGCGGCGGGCAACAGCAGGCTCCCCCCTGCCCAGGCGCGCAGGTGGCGGCACAGTGTCCGCAGGGGAGGCAGGGTGTTCATCGGGGCAGGCGTCAGAAGAACAGGCTGAGAAAGTCGGGTCCACGGGGATGTGAGCACTGTCGCCGAACCGGGGCCGATCTGAACGGTCGATGGGGGTGGGAAAAGCGGTGCTGTTTCACACCTTCGGCAGTTTCGTGCACCGGCCGATAAAATGGGCCTTCCCTGAATCCCCCCAGGGCGCGGCCCGCCCTCCAGCTTGCCGGCCCCACCGTGTCATGTCCGGCAGCACCTTTGGCGAGCTCTTCTGTGTCACCAACTTCGGCGAGAGCCACGGGCCGGCCATCGGCTGCGTGATCGACGGCTGCCCGCCGGGGCTGACTCTGTCCGAGGCCGACATCCAGCCCGAACTGGATCGCCGCCGTCCGGGGACCAGCCGCCATGTGACCCAGCGCAACGAGCCCGACGCGGTCGAGATCCTGTCCGGGGTGTACGAGGGCAAGACCACGGGCACGCCCATCTGCCTGCTGATCCGCAACACCGACCAGCGCAGCAAGGACTACGGCAACATCGCCCAGAGCTTCCGCCCCGGCCATGCCGACTACACCTACTGGCACAAGTACGGCATTCGCGATCCGCGGGGCGGCGGGCGCAGCTCGGCCCGCCTGACCGCGCCGATGGTGGGGGCGGGGGCCGTGGCCCGCAAGTGGCTGGCCGAGCAGTTCGGCATCCGCATCCGGGGCTGCATGACGGCCATCGGCGAAATCGACATCCCGCGCGACGACTGGTCGCAGGTGAGCCAGAACCCGTTCTTTGCTGCCACGGCCAGCAAGACGGCCGAGCTGGAAGACTACATGGACGCGCTGCGCAAAAGCGGCGACTCCGTCGGGGCCCGTCTTTATGTCGAGGCCTCCGGCCTGCCGGTGGGCTGGGGCGCACCGCTGTTCGACAAGCTCGATGCCGACATCGCCTACGCGATGATGGGCATCAACGCGGTCAAGGGCGTCGAGATCGGCGCCGGCTTCGACAGCGTGCGCCAGCGCGGCAGCGAGCACGGGGATGAGCTGACCCCCGAAGGTTTCATCGGCAACCACGCCGGTGGCGTGCTGGGCGGTCTCTCCACCGGGCAGGACCTCACGGTCAACATCGCGATCAAGCCGACCAGCTCGATCCGCTTGCCGCGCCGTTCGATCGACCTGCAGGGCCAGCCGGCGCAGGTGGAGACTTTCGGTCGCCACGACCCCTGCGTGGGCATCCGCGCCACGCCGATCGCCGAGGCGATGCTGGCGCTGGTGCTGATGGACCATGCACTGCGCCACCGGGCGCAGTGCGGCGACGTGCGCGTGCCCACGCCCGACATCGCTCACGCTGCCCAGGGCTGAATCGCCCCGCGGCAGCCACCGTCTGTCGCAGGCGGCTGCCGTTCATCCATCCCACATGCTGTTTATCGCCCGGGCACTTGAAGCCCGAGGGTGGCCCCTACACTCCGACCGCTCCACAAGAGTGATCGAACGAGACAGGAACAGACATGCGACAACGCAGGTGGATGGGAGGTTTGGCCGCCATGGTGCTGCTGGCCCTTCTGGTGGGCGGGGTGGTGGCACGCAAGGCCAAGTCCACGGGCGAGGACAAGCCCAAAGAGGCAACGCTGGTCTTCACGCCGGCCGAGGTCGTGCTGCCGCAGCGGCTGGCCTTGCCTGGGCGGGTGACCTTCTCCGGTCCGCTGGTGGCGCCGTCCACCGCCATCGTGCGGGCCAAGGCAGCCGGTACCCTGGTCAGCTTGCGGGTGGGCGAGGGCAGCCGAGTCCAGGCGGGCGAGGCGCTGGGGCTGATTGACCTGGCCGAGCTGAATGCCCGTCTCAACGAGAAGCAGGCCCAGGCGGAAGCCGCCAAAGCCTTGTTGACCCAGGCGCAACGCAGCCACGACTCCAACCTGGGCCTGGCCGAGCAGAAGTTCATCTCGCCCGTGGCGCTGGAGAACTCCAAGGCCTCGCTGGACAGCGCCAAGGCCCAGTACCAGGCCGCGCTGGCCCAGGTGGACACGGCGCGCATCCAGCTGCGTGAGGCCGCCTTGGTGGCGCCCTTCAACGGCATCGTGGCCAAGCGCCACGCGCTGCCGGGCGAGAAGGTGGCGGCCGAGCAGGAGCTGCTGACCATTGTCGACCTGCGCAAGCTGGAGATGGCGGGCAGCGTGGCCACCTTCGAGGTGGGTCAACTGCACCCCGGCATGCCGGTGCAATTGCAGGTCGAAGGGGTGGACGAGCCCCTCCAGGCGACGCTGGCGCGCATTGCGCCCGCGGCCGAAGCCGGCACCCGCTCGATCGGCGTCACCGTCACGCTGGACAACCCGCAGGAGCGCTTGCGCGCCGGTCAGTTCGCCACCGCGGTGGTGCTGCTGCCCTCGGGCGAGCCGCGGCTGACCGTGCCGGTCACGGCCATTTCCTCCAGCTCGGGTCAGGACTACGTCTGGACCCTGGAGCAGGGCAAGCTGCTGCGCCGCACCGTGACCACCGGTCGGCGGGACGCCGCGCGCGGTCTGGTCGAGGTCAGCGATGGCCTGGCCACCGGCACGCCGGTGCTGGCCGCGCGCTTCGACAACCTGCGCGAAGGCCAGGCGGCCCGCGTGCAGGCAGCGGCTCCGGCCGGGTCTGCCGCGTCCGCGGCGCAGACGCACTGACGCGTCGTCTCCTCATCGCTGGGAAGGAAGACCGTCATGTGGATGACCCGCGTCGCCATCAACAACCCCGTGTTCGCCACCATGATGATGGTGGCGGTCTGTGTGCTGGGGCTGTTCTCATACCTGCGGCTGGGCGTCGA
>JAYSCA010000131.1:0-6671 GCA_041915165.1 Ideonella sp. | reverse complement strand
CACCACGGCGTGGCCGTACTGGCGGGCGATTTGGGCGGCCAGCGCCTGCACCCGCACGTTGTGCTTGCCCAGCACCATGTGCGGGCCGTTCTGCTCGGTGCCGCCAATGGGCACCAGCACGGTGTCGGTGCCGGCCTGCAGGCGGGCTTTCAGTTCGGGTGAGGTCAAGGCCTCCAACGCCACCGTGCCGGACGGGGCGCCGTCCCCCCCGGCATGGGCCGGGGTGGCCAGGACAGACAGGGAGAGCACAATGGCCCCCAACGCCCCGGCCGGGGTCCATGGGGACGGAAACAGAGCGGACATGTCACATTGTCGCCGCCTGTCCGACCCGCCCGGCGGGGACGCGGCGTGCGCGCCACACCTGTTCCGTCGGGTGAGGCATCTGCAGGCTGATCTGTCCACCCCATGACTCTTTGGAGGCCCCATGAGCGAAATCGACCGCCTGAGCGAACAGCACATCCTGGAATCGGAAGCCCACCTGCGCCACATTGACGAGCTGATGAGCCGCACCCAGCAGGCCGGCGCAACCACCGGCCTGGCCAGCGACCTGCAAAGCCGGCTGAATGAACTGCGCGGCCTGCGCGACACGGCCGCCCAGGCCCTGGAAGCCCTGCGCCAGCAGCCCGGCGCGCAGGACGCCACCCAGGTCAAGGGCACGCTGCAAACGATCGGCACCGAAATGGAAAAGGTGCTGACCGCGGTGCTGGGCACCGTCCGCCGCTGATCAGGCGTCGGCCGCCCCCCAGGCCCGCAGCGCCCGCAGCAAGGGGCGCTTCTTGGCCTGGTGGGCCTGCATGCGGCGCAGGATGTCGTCAAGCAGCCGGATGGCCTCGACGATGTGCGGCCCCTTGTTGAGCATCACGCACTCGGCGCGCTCGCCCATCGCCGCATCGGTGATCTCCGCCCGGGAGGGCGCACCGGTCTTGGCCAGGTTCTCCAGCACCTGGGTGGCCCAGACCACCGGCAGATGCGCCGCCTCGCAGGCCCAGAGAATCTCCTCCTGCACCTCGGCCAGGCGTTCGTAGCCGCATTCCACCGCCAGATCGCCGCGCGCGATCATCACCCCGGCGGCCGGCCCGGCCATGGCCGCCAGCAGCATCTCCGGCAGCTGCGCAAAACCACGCCGGGTCTCCACCTTCAGCACCAGGCCCAGCGCGGGCGCCCCCAGGGCGGTCAGCCGGTCCCGCAGGGCCCGCACATCGGCCGCCGACTGGGCGAACGACAGGCCGACCAGATCGGCACAGCGGGCCACCGTGGCCAGGTCGTCCAGATCCTGGGCGGTCAGGGCCGGCAGGTCCAAGGCCGTGTCCGGCAGGTTGATGCCCTTGTCGGCGGCCAGCTTGGCGCCGCCATCGGGCACCTCGGTGATCTCGACCTCCAGCGCCCGTGCGTCCGCCGCCCGCACCACGCCGCCGATGTGGCCATCGTCAAACCAGATGCGCTGCCCGACCCGCACCTGGGCCAGCACCGCCGGCAGGGTGCAGGCGATCTCGGCCGGGCGGGTGGCGTCCCCGGGCGCCGCCGGCCGCCCCAGCCCTTCGGCCAGCAGGCGCAGGCGATCGCCCCGGGCCAGGTGCAGAGCCCCCGGCGGCGCCGGAATGCCCGTCAGCATCGTCGCCTCGCCCGCCCGGGCCGCGCCCTTCTGCCAGTGCAGCCGCACCTCGGCATCCAGGTACAGGCTGTGCGTGCCGCTGACCCGCAGGCCGTCCGGCCGCACCGCCTCGACGGTGAGCACGCGGTGTGCGCCCCGGGTGTCGGTCAGCGCCAGGGTGTCGCCCGGCCGGGCCCCGGTCAGCCAGGCCGGGTCCACGCCCACGCAGGCCTGGGCCCCTGGCAGCGGCACCAGCGCCGTTCGCGGGCACAGGCCCAGTTGCAGCGGCGTGGCCACGCGGCCCCAGGCGTCGCGCCGGGGCTTGAGGTGCAGCACCGCCGGGCCCTCGGCCACCGGACCGGTGCGCAGCTTGGGGCCGGCCACGTCCATCAGCACCCGCACCGGGCGCCCCGCCGCCGCGGCCGCCCGGCGCACCGACACGGCCATCGCCTCCCAGGCCACCGGGCCGTCGTGCGCACAGTTGATGCGCGCCACGTCCATGCCGGCGGCCACCAGGGCGTCCACCAGGGCCGCGTCAGCCGCCGCCTCGCTGGGCAGCGTGACCATGATGCGGGTGGCCCGGCCCGCGGGCGGCGGGCCGAACAGCGCCTCGGCATGCCGGGCCTGCAGGGCGGCGCCCCGCCGAAAGCCCACCGGCTCATCGTCACTCAGCGGCGACCATGGGCGCCCCAACAGGCGGTGCAGCAGGCCCAGCACCTTGTCCAGGTTGGCCAGCACATGGCTCTCCGAGCGGCCCAGCGAGGACACGCCGATCCAGGCCAGCCGGGACTGCAGGTCACGCAGGTCCCCGTGGCGCAGCGCCAGGTAGTGGGCCAGGTTGAGGGCGCTGGGACGGTGGGCCGCATCGACCGCGTCGATCTGCGGCGCCAAGGCTGCCGCGTGGTCCAGCATGGCCTGGCGCAGCGCCCACAGGTCGTGGATCAGCGCCTCGGTGGTCGGGGCATCCCAGCCGGCCTCGGCCGGCGTCAGGTCGGAAGGTTCAGGCATGGTGTGGTCCAGTCTGCGCAGCCCGGGTGACGCTGCGGTGACACCCGCCCGGCCGGCCTCAGCGCGGCGCCACCGTGGCGGCGGTCTGGCCGAAGAGCAGCTTCTTGCCCGCCTCCGTCACCGTTGACCGGCCGGTGAAGGCCGGGCCCTGGGCCTGGGCGTAGGCCCGCTCGGTGGCCGGACGCGCCGCCACCGCGGCGAACCAGCGCGACAGGTGCGGGAAGTCGGCCAGTTGCTGCTGCTGGCGCTCCCAGGGCACGATCCAGGGGTAGATCGCCATGTCGGCGATGGTGTAGGTCTCACCGGCCACGAAGGGCACCTGCGCCAGGCGCCGGTCCAGCACGCCGTAGAGGCGGTTGGTCTCCTTCACATAGCGTTCGATGGCGTAGGGGATCTTCTCCGGCGCGTAGAGGCCGAAATGGTGGTTCTGTCCCGCCATCGGCCCCAGGCCACCGACCTGCCAGAACAGCCATTCCAGCACCGTCTTGCGCCCGCGCAGGTCGCTCGGCAGGAAGGCGCCGTGCTTCTCGGCCAAGTAGACCAGGATGGCACCGGACTCGAACACGCTGATCGGCTCGCCGCCATCGGCCGGCGCCGGGTCCACCAGGGCCGGCATGCGGTTGTTCGGCGAAATCGCCAGAAAGGCCGGCTGGAACTGGTCGCCCGCACTGATGTTGACCGGCTGCAGGGTGTACGGCACCCCCAGTTCCTCCAACATCAGCGTGATCTTGTGGCCGTTGGGCGTGGGCCAGTAGTGCAGCACATAGGCGGCGGCAGCGGTCATGCGAGGTCTCCTCGGCAGCGGTGAAAGGGCAGTGCTCCATTCTGGAGCGACCGCAGTGCCCTTGGGGCGGGCGGGCCTTCGGGTCTGCACGCTGGCCGGGCGGGGGACCGGTTTCTACACTGGCGGCGTTGCCTGTCCTGCAAGGAACCTGGATGCCGACCCCGCCCTTTCTGTTCGCCACCCTGCTGAGTGCCTGCGCCCTGACGGCCCAGGCGGCCCCCCATGCCTATGTGCCCAACGAAGGTTCGGGCACGCTGAGCGTGATCGACACCCAGACCGACACAGTGGTGGCCGAGATCCCGGCCGGCAAGAAGCCCCGTGGCACGGTGGTCACGCCCGATGCGCGCACCGCCTTCGTGACCGACCAGCCCGCCGGCGCGCTCAACGTGGTCGACCTGGTGGCCGGCAAGCTGGTGGGCAGCATCCCGCTGGGCACCTCGCCCGAAGGCGCCGGCATCTCGCCCGATGGCCGCTGGGTGGCCGCCGCGGTGGAAGAAGGCAACGAGGTGATGTTCATCGACACCAGCACCCGGCAGAAGGTGTTCGACGTCAAGGTCAAGGGCCGCAACCCCGAGCACGCGGTGTTCTCGCCCGATGGCAAGACGGTGATCGTCAGCGCCGAGGAAGGCGAGGCGGTGGACGTGATCGACATCGCCAGCCGCAGCGAGGTGACGCAGATCCCGGTGGGCGCGCGGCCCCGCGGCATGGGCTTCTCGCCCGATGGGAAGTTCGCCTGGGTGGCGGCCGAGACGGCCAGCGAGGTCTACAAGATCGACACCGCGCGCTGGAAGATCGTCGGCCAGGTGAAGGTCGGCCTGCGCAGCAACGGCATCGTGGTGCACCCGGATGGCCAGCGGGTCTTCGTCTCCAACGGCGGCGACCACAACGTGATGGTGATCGACACCCAGACCCTGGCGGTGCTGGCCACCATCCCGGTGGGCCAGCGTCCCTGGAACATGGCGCTCACCCCGGACGGGCAGAAGCTCTACGTGGCCTGCGGTCGCTCTGGCGCTGTGTCGGTCATCGACCTGGCGAAGAACGAGAAGATCAAGGACATCCCGGTGGGCAAGCTGCCTTGGGGCGTGGCGATCCGCTGACACGGCCGCCAGATGCAAAAAGGGCGACCCGCAGGCCGCCCTTTTTTGTCCGATGAGACCGCCGAAGGCGGTCCGTTCACAGCACCCAGCGGATCGTCGCAGGCACCTGCCCGTCCACCGCCATCATCACGCTCAGCGCGGAGATGGTGACGGTCGAGAACAGGAACACCTGGCGCGCCCAGCGGCGGTCGTCCACCGCCGGCTGGTAGCCGGCCAGCGCCATCTTCAGCCACCACAGGCTGGTGGCCACCGCCACCGCCAGGTAGCCGTAGCCGGCGTAGCCGCCCACCACCAGCAGCACGGTCGCCGCGGTGAAGGCCAGGATGTAGAGCACGATCTGGCGCTTGGCCGCGGAGATGCCCCGCACCACCGGCAGCACCGGGATCTTCGCGGCTTCGTAGTCCTTGAAGCGGAAGATCGCGATGGCGTAGGAGTGCGGCATCTGCCAGAGGCAGAACATCAGCAGCAGGATCAGCGCGCCGGTGTCGAAGCGGCCGCTGGCGGCGCAGTAGCCCGCCACCGGCGGCACCGCGCCCGACAGGCTGCCCACCACCGTGCCGTAGACCGAACGGCGCTTCATCCACAGGCTGTAGACGCCCACGTAGATGAAATAGCCGAAGGCCGCGCAGGCGGTGGCCAGCGCATTGGTCCACAGCGCCAGGGTGGCGAAACCCGCCAGGCCCAGCACCAGGCCATGCGCGAACGCCGCCCGCACGCTCATCGCGCCGGTCACCAGCACCCGTTTCTGGGTGCGGGCCATGCGGCTGTCGATGTCGCGGTCGATGCAGTTGTTGATCGCGCAGCCCGAGGCCACCACCAGCGACAGACCGATCGCGGTGGCCAGCATCAGCCCCCAGTCCAGGGGGTGGCCCTGGCTGGCGAGCAGAAAGCCGCCGAAGGTGGCGATCAGGTTGCCGCCGGTGATGCCGGGCTTGGTGACCTGGAAGTAACGGCTGAACTTCAACGCAGCCTCGCTCAGCGCAGCATCAGCGCGTCGGCGCTCGTGATGATCCAGATCGACAGCACCACCAGCAGGCCGATCACCATCGCGGTGAACAGGAAGGACAGGCTGTTGACCTTGCCGCTCTCGGTCTTGAAACCGAGGTGCAGGAAGTACTTCAGGTGCACCAGGATCTGGACCACCGCGAAGACCAGGATGCCGGCCGTCGCCGCCGAGGCGGTGAAGTGGCCGCTCATCACGATCCAGAACGGGATGGCCGTCAGGATCACCGACAGCGCGAAGCCGACCAGGTAGCTCTTGACGCTGCCATGGTCCTCGGCGTGTTCATGCGAAGCGGCGCTCATCACAGCACTCCCTTCAGGTAGACGATGGTGAAGACGCAGATCCAGACAATGTCCAGAAAGTGCCAGAACAGGCTCAGGCAGCTCAGGCGGGTCATCAGGCGGCTGCTCAGGCCGGTCTTGACGGCTTCGAACATCAGCACGGCCATCCAGATCAGGCCGGCGGTCACGTGCAGGCCGTGCAGACCCACCAGGCCGAAGAAGGCCGACAGGAAGCCGCTGACCTGCGGGCCGTGGCCCTCTTCGATCATGTGATGGAACTCGTTGATTTCCATCCCGATGAAGACCGCGCCGAACAGGAAGGTCAGGGCCAGCCAGCCCAGCACGCCCGACTTGTTCTGCTTGTGGCCGGCGATCATCGCGAAGCCGTAGGTGATCGAGCTCAGCAGCAGGGCCGCCGTTTCCACCATCACATAGGGCAGGTCGAAGATCTCACGGCCCATCGGGCCGGTGGCGACGTTCCGGTACAGCACCGCATAGGTCGCGAACGCGGTCGCGAACAGGATGCAGTCGGTCATCAGGTAGAGCCAGAAGCCCAGCACGGTCTGCGAACCGCTGTCGTGGTGCTCGTGCTCGTCGTGCGCGCCGTGCGCGCCGTCAACAACGTGGGTACTCATCTCAGTTCATTCCCTCTCAAGCGGCGGCCACGCCCGTGGCGCCGGCCACGGGTTGACCAGCAACGGCGTCGGGCAGGGCACCGGCCGCCTTGGCGGCACGCACCTTGGCCAGGTGGGCGTTTTCGGTGGCCAGCACCTCATCGGGCTGGATGTAGAAGTCCTTGTCCGGGTCGTAGGCACGGATCAGCATGCAGACCACGTTGCCCAGCAGGCCGACGATGGCCAGCCACCAGATGTGCCAGATCAGCGCGAAGCCCATGGCCAGCGAGAAG
>JAYSCA010000130.1:0-6680 GCA_041915165.1 Ideonella sp. | reverse complement strand
ATCTGCTCGATGGCGACAACATGCGCCACGGCCTGAACAAGGACCTGGGCTTCACCGAAGCCGACCGGGTGGAGAACATCCGCCGCGTGGCCGAGGTGGCCAAGCTGATGGTGGACGCCGGCCTGATTGTGCTGACCGCCTTCATCTCGCCCTTCCGCTCCGAGCGCGCGATGGCCCGCAGCCTGATGGGCGAAGGTGAGTTCATCGAGGTCTATGTCGACACCCCGCTGAACGTGGCCGAGGATCGCGACGTCAAGGGCCTGTACAAGAAGGCCCGCCGCGGCGAGATCGCCAACTTCACCGGCATCAGCTCGCCCTACGAGGCGCCGGAGCTGCCGGAGATCCGCGTCAACACCACCAACTGCACGCCCGAAGAGGCGGCCGACAAGGTGATCGCGCGCATCCGTCAGCTGGGCCTGATCGACTGATCGCCGCCCCGGCGGGGTCACGTGTAGAGTCCAGGCTCCGCACATGACCCCCATCGACGACCTGCTCGCGCAGTTGCAGCGGGACATCCCGCTGTACGGCCACCACACCGCCGCCATCGGCTTCAAACAGGCCCTGGTGGCGCGCCTGGGCGTGCAGCAGGCCCACGGCCCGGCCTGCGCGGCGCTGGAGCTGCCGGCGATGGAGCGGCTGCGCCGCCTGCCGGTCACGCCGCTGCACGAGGTCGCCCGCCGGCACGGCCTGCACCTGCACACACTGTGGCCCGGTGGACAGGCCGGCACACTGCCGCCGCTGCAGGTGGTGGGTGAGCGGGACGACGTCCCCCGGACGGTGACCGACCGCGCCGGCTACCTGACCTGCCTGGCGGAGGTGGACCTGCGCGGACGCTCGGAGCTGCTGCTCTGGCGCGACCAGGTGCTGCACGACGTCGAGGGCGACGAGGCCCGCCGCATCCACGACCAATTCAGCTTCGACCCCCAGGTGCTGCACGCGGAGGATGGCCACTGGTGGGTGATGGACAGTGCCAAGCCGGCCCCGGTGATCGAGGAAGCCTTCTGGCTGGGCGGGCACCATGCGCATGATTTCGGCCACTGGCTGACCGAATACCTGCCCAAGCTGGCCACCGCCCTGCTGGCCGGCTGGCCCGGCGGCATGCCGGTGCTGGTGGACGCCAGCGCCCCCGCCACCGTGCGCGAGGCCCTGCCGGCCCTGCTGCCGCCGGGCACGCCGGTGCAACTGCTGCCCCATCTGGGTCGGCTGCGTGTGCGGCGCCTCTGGTGCGCCGCCAACGTCAGCTACCCGGGCTACTGCCCCCTGTTGTCCACCCCGGAGGACATGGACCGCCTGCTGTCCCCCCCCTGGCGCCTGGCCCGGCTGTTCGGCGTCATCGCGGCAGCGGCTGAACGCGCGCTGTCCCACCCCACGGGCATCGACCGGCTCTACCTGGCCCGTCGGCCCGGCCGACACAAGGCGATCGTCAACCACGGGGAGGTGGATGAGGCGCTGTCCCGCCAGGGCTTCGTGCGGGTGCTGCCGGAGGAGCATCCGTTCCTCGAGCAGCTCAATCTGGTCAGGCAGGCGCGCTGCATCGTGGCGCCGGAGGGCTCGAACGCGCTGCTGAGCTTCTTCGCCCGGCCGGGAACCCGCCTCTGCGTCCTGACCTCGCCCTACACCGCCCCGCTGCTGGACCTGGGCGGCGCCGCTGCCGAACGGGGGCTGGCCCTGACCCTGCTGACCGGACCGTGCGTCACGGACGGCGCGACGCTCGCCGAACACCCATTCTGGCGATTCTGGAGCGACTATCGGATCGATCCCGCTGTGCTGGCGCGCTTTCTGGCGGCGTGGGAGACCGGCACCTAAGGCGTCGAACCCGTCGCGTAGTAGGCGGGAAAGTAGCCCTCGGTGAGGTCAGCCGCCACCCCGGCTTCGGCGCACAGGGCCGCGTAGCGGGCCGGGTCGTAGGTCTGCTTGAGGCGGCGGAACGACGCTTCACGGGGTCGCCAGCGTCGCTTGGCCGCCGCCACGCTGTCCCCCGAGCGCACGCCGCCCCCGAGGTTGAACCAGGGGACGCCCCGTGCCGAGAGATCCTGGACCCCGCCCAGCATCAGGGCGACGGTGTGATCGCGCCCTTCGGGCAAGGCGGCCTGGAGCATCCCCTCGGCCCCCCAGGCGGTCCAGCCGTACAGGATCACGGCCAGCACCTGCCCGTGCGCATCGGCGGTCCCCATCAACCCCACCGCAGGGCTCTGCAGCAGCGCCTGAAGGGCTTCGTCGCCCCACTGGGCCGCCTTGCCCGCACCCATGCGACGCATGAAAGGACCGTACTGTGCCAGCAGGAAGGCCGCCAGCGTATCGCGGTCCGTGACGAACTGGCCGCCCCGGTTCTGCCAGCGCTGCCAGTCCTTCCTGCGCGCGGTCTCGGCCTGCGCCAGCACACCGTCCAGGCCCTGCCGCAGGTCCAGGAAGTACAACGCCTCCTCTCCCGCCGCCGCCCCTTCCAGCGCGCCATCGCCGAAGTCAGGGTGCTGCGCGAGGTAGCCGCAGACCGCCCCCTGCGCCTTCGCAAAAGCCGCCCAATGCGCGGCGAAGTCCGGCCAGACGCCCTTGGAGGCGAAGCCGGAGAAACCCGTGGGCGTCACCCAATCAAGGGCCCCGCGGTGCTGACGAACGGACAGGGGGCAGACCACCCGTGCGCCGTCGCGTTCACCCACGTAGAGCTGGGTGGGCAGGCCCGTGTTGAGCGCCACCGCACGGCAGCAGTCCCAGGTGGCGTAGAAGCTGTGGGGCACCCCCTCCAGGGCTTCGCGCCACGCCGCGGGATCGTCCACACCGATCAGGCGATCAGAGCATGTCACGGGTGGGTCAGGGGCGCGCGCCCGATGTAGCAGCCCAGCGGGCCCATGCCCTGCGGGTCGTAGCGCACCGACAGCCCGGCCGCCTCAAAGGCATGGACGATCTCCTCGGGCTCGAACAGCCCCAGATCGTGGGACTCGTGCACATGCGCGATGCCTTCCGGCCGACCGATCAGGTAGTGGTTGTGAAAGACCCCCACGTCGCCGCGCCGCTCGCTGCGGTACATCCAGACCACCTTCATGCCATCGGCCTCGACCTGCGACACCCGCAGGTCCCGGTCCCAGAAGGTCTGCGGGGTGAAGAAGGGTTCCACCACCACCACGCCGCCGGGATTCAGATGCTCCGCGATGCAGCGCAGCGAAGCCTGCAAGGCTGCCACGCTGGACACCGCGGCGATGGAACGGAACAGACAGGTCACCACGTCGAAGCGCTGCCCCAGATGGAAGTCGGCCATCGACGCCTCGTGGAAGCGCAGCTGCGGCAGCTTGGCCTGGGCCCGGGCCAGCATGCCCGGGCTGAGGTCCAGACCCTGCACCTCGAAATGAGGGGCCAGCAACCCCAGGTGATTGCCGGTGCCGCACGCAATGTCCAGCAGGCTGCGCGCCTGGGGCAGCTCGTGCGCCACCACCGTGCGCACGTAATCGACCTCCCGGTCATAGGAGTGGCTGCGGTGCAGGAGGTCGTAGACCTCTGCGCTGCGGGGGTCGTAAATTGGCATGGTGCTACTCGGTCAACAAGGTCTGAACAAAGGGGAACCGTTCACGCTCGCCCGCTGTCTGCGTGGACCGCCTCACGGTCCAGTCGCTGCAACAGAAGCGGCAAGGTGTCGAGATCGATCGTGTAATTGCCGAAATACTCGCCGGGCCGAAGGGCTTCCGGCTGTCGGCCCAGACACAGGCACAGATGCTGGCCCAGGGCCCGCACCACCTGGGCATACGCCTCCATGTGCATCACCTGTGGCCCCGCCAGCATGCCAATGCGCGTGCCCGCCGGCGCGAACAGCGAGTTGCTGAGGGCCGACCCCTCCGGCGCCACCAGCCACTTCGCCCCGCGCATCAGGGCCATCTGCTGCACAAAGGGCACGTCATGGGCATCGACGATGGCGAAGTTCTGGCCGCGGAACCAGGCCTCCACGTCAGGGCGGTTGAGCAACCTGCGGTGCTGGCCATCGCTGCGTCCCAGGTAGACACGCTCCAGCGAGCTGACCGGGACCGCGTTCTCCCAGCGGGCCGCGAGGCGCTGCATGCAGGTGGCCATCCAGGGGCCATCCATCACATGCCAACCCGCGCTGCCCGACGTGCCGGGCGCGGGTCCGACGGGGTAGTACAGCGGGCCGGTCACGGCCCAAAGCTCCCGAATCCGCAGGGCTTCGCCGGGCTGCACGATCCGCACCCGGTCCATGCCCCCCAGCACCAAGGCCAGGGATTCGAACAGCTGCGCCGGCATCTGGGCATCGACCAGCACGGTGAGGGTCTCGACCCCGGGCTCCGTCAGGCAGGCCCCCAGCTTGGGCAGGAACTCCTCCAGCCAGTGTCCATAGGCGAATGAATGCAGCCCCAGCAGAGACAAGGCGCGCGGCAGCTCGGGCAACGCGTCCTGCTCGGCCAACGCCACTTCGTCGCCACGCTGGGCCAGCACACCGCCGTCGGTGCTGAGATGGCAGGGCATGCGCGCCAGTTCGTCCCGCTGGTAGTCCAGCAGCGCCACATCGCCGGCACGCACGACATTGGACTTGCTGTACACCACCGCGTCAGGCACCCGGATCAAGGCCGTGGTGCGGCAGCGATAGCGGGCCGCCGGCTGGTCCGGCCCCCCCACGGCGTGCAGAGCAGGCACGTCGACCTCCCGGCCAGGCGAATAGACCTGGATAGGCCACCCCATGGACTCGGCATGCGACAGCATCGGCCGCAAAGGGCACCAGCGCGCACGCCACGCTCCCGGCCGCCCCAAGGCCGCCATCCACCACTCCAGCAAGGCCTGCTCGCCCAGTTCGCCCGCCAGGGCATCCTTGGCGGGACGCAGGCCGTAGAACTGCGGGCGCGGCGCCAACAAGCCCGCGCTCAGCCGCTCGAAAGGCAGCAGGGCCTGGGCCCGAGCCAGCTGCGCCGCGGACCAATGCCCCGGAACTTCGGGGGCCCTCACGCCGGCCACCCCTCGCTGTTCGGGGCACGCAGACAGGACGCGATGAACCGTCCGATGCGCTGCGCCTCCTCCGGCGTGAGTTGCAGCCCCGAGGGAAGCTGCAGCAGGCTCTGGCTCAGGCGGTCGGTGACCGGCAGCACCGGCGGGCCACCCGGCCGCGAGCGGTAAGGCTCGCCATGGTGGCAGCCCGGCCGGAAGTAGCGCCGGGCGTAGACGTTCTCGGCCCGCAGCAGGCTCACCAGCCGATCCCGGTCGAGCGCCGCGTCGGGCAGCACCTCCAGCACGATGTAGTGGTGGCTGAAGGCCTCCCCCGGCGCCGGAGCCACCAGCCGCAGGCCGGGCACACCGACCAGGGCGCTGGCATAGGCCTCGTAGAGACGGCGGTTGTGCGCGCACAGATCGTCGAAGTGGTCCAGGTTGCACAGCCCCACCGCCGCGCTGAACTCGTTCATCTTGGCGTTGGTGCCCACGCCATCCACCTGGTCTTCGCCGGGGATGCCGAAGTTGCGCATCAGCCGGATGCGCTGGGCCAACGCCTCGTCGAGGGTCGTGACCAACCCGCCTTCCAGCGAATTCAGGCCCTTGGTGGCATGCAGGCTGAACACCTCCACCGTGCCACGCGAGCCCAGCGGCCGGCCGGCATGGCCACAGCCCATGGCATGGGCGGCGTCCAGGATCAGCGGGATGCCGTGGCGATGGGCGATGTCCTCCAGGGCTTCGACCGCGCAGGCCCGGCCCCACAGATGCACCGCCAGGATGGCGCCGGTGGCGGGGGTGATGCGGCGCTCCACCTCGGCCGGGTCCAGGCCATGGTCGGTGTCGCGCACATCGCAGAACACCGGCGTGAGTCCCAGCCACTGCGCCGCATGGGCCGTGCCGATGAAGGTGAAGGCCGGCAGCAGCACCTCGCCCTGCACCCCCAGTGCGCGCAGCGCCACCTCCAGCCCCAGCGTGGCATTGGCCACCGCGATGCAGTGCGGCACCTGCAGGCGCTCGGCGCAGCGATGCTCCAGCTCCTGCACCAGCGGGCCATCGTTGGTCAGCCAGCGCCGGTCCAGCGCGCTCTGGATGCGCGCATGCACCTCGGCATCGGGCGCCATGCTGGGGCGCCCGACGTAGAGCGTGCGATCGAACAGTGGCACCCCGCCCAGCAGGGCCGGCGTGAGGTCGGCAGGCTCAGTGGCCATCGGACTGCCCCCCCAGTTGGTCCAGCAGCTGGCGGGCCGATTGCAGGGCCCCCTCGGCCCGCAGGCTCGCGAATTCCTGCGCATCCAGGTGCTGCAGCGCGAACTCGGCCTGCACCGCGGCCTCGTCCGGCAGCGCGGCCCAGCGCCGCCAGTGCCAGGCCGCCCCCGGCGGAAAGCGGTCCGGATAGGCGCTGAACAGGGCGCGGATGTTGGCCAGCTTGCGGGCGAAACGCTCGGCGCTGCTGAACGGCAGGTGGGCGGTCACGATGTCGCGCGACAACGCCCGGACGAAGGGCTGGCCCGGCTGACCGTGGGCCTCATGGCAGCCCAGTTCCAGGGTGGCCAGGTGACGCGGCCGCACCGCGATCTTGGGCACCGGCACACCGGAAATCCAGGGCGTGAGCGGATGCGTCGCCAGGTGCTGGCGGAACTCGGGGATGGGGCGCGCAAACAGCCAGAGCCGGTCGTACACCGCGGGCGTGGGCGGCCAGGGCAGGTCCAGCCCCTGCGGCCCCAGCGCCACGTTGTAGCGGGGCACCCGGATCAGGTCCA
>JAYSCA010000129.1:0-6681 GCA_041915165.1 Ideonella sp. | reverse complement strand
GACCACCTGGAACTGGTAGTAGTGCTGCAGGCGGTTGGGGTTCTGCCCGTAGCGGCCGTCCTTGGGCCGGCGGCTGGGCTGCACATAGGCGGCCTTCCAGGGCTCCGGGCCGATCGCGCGCAGGAAGGTCGCGGTGTGGCTGGTGCCGGCGCCGACCTCCATGTCATAGGGCTGCAGCAGGGCGCAGCCCTGGCTGCCCCAGTAGTCCTGCAGGCGAAGAATCAGTTGCTGGAAGGTGAGCATCACGTCAGGCCGGTCGTTGTGCCGGCATTCAGGGGACGAAAACAGGGCGCCGCGGGCCCCGGCTGGGCCGGAACGCCCGGAGAAGGCGAATCGCCCATTTTAGGGTTGCACCGCGCCCGTGGACCGCGCCGTGCGGCACTGCCGCAGCCGCCAGACCAGCGCCGGCAGCCCGGCCAGCAGCCCGGCCGCCCACAGCGGCAGCAGTTGCCAGCGGGCCAGCCAGCGGGCATAGGGGGTGTCGCCGGTGCGGCCTTCCACGGTCACGTCCAGCCGGCCGGGGGTCCAGGCGGGCAGGCGCCGCAGCACCACGCCGTGGTGGTCGATGGCCGCGGTGGCGCCGGTGTTGGTGGCCCGCACCAGCGGGCGCTGGAACTCCAGCGCCCGCATGCGCGAGAACTGCAGATGCTGATCCTGCATCATCCAGCGGCCGAACCAGGCCAGGTTGCTGGCGTTGGCCAGCACGGTGGGCGCCTGCGGGCCCACCAGGCTGTCGGCGAAGTCTTCGCCAAAGAGATCCTCGTAACAGATCAGCGGCCGCACCCGCTGCGCCCCCACCGCGAACGCGGCCTGGCTCTGGCCCCGGGCCTGGTCGCCCAGCGGGATCTGCATCAGGTCGACGAACCAGTGAAAGCCCGGCGGCACGAACTCACCAAAGGGCAGCAGGTGGCGTTTGCCATAGGCGTAGGCCTGACCGCGCGCTACGCCCGCCGCCGAGATGCCGACCATGGAATTGACATAGCCTTGCTGGTCGTTGCCCAGGAAGGTGCCGATCAGCGCGGCCCGCTCACCCTGGGTGAAGGGCTGGATCAGGCTCTGCCAGTAGCCCGGGTCCAGGTCGGCCTGCGGCACCGCCAGCACCGATTCGGGCGTCAGCACCAGCTGGCCGGGCGCGGCCAGCACCTGGGCGCGCAGCGCCAGCATGTTGCCTGCCAGTCGGTTCGGGTCGAACTTGATGTCCTGCGGCACATCCGGCTGCAGCAGGCTGACCGACAGCGAGCCGGTCGGGCGGGTGAAATCCGAGGGCGCCAACGCGGCCGCCAGCGGCAGCGCCACGGCCAGCACCGCCAGGGCCCGGGGCCGGCGCGGCCCCCACCACAGCGCCAGCACCGCGCCCCAGAGCGCGGCCACCGCCGTCAGCCCGTAGACGCCGATCCAGGGCGCCAGCGGTGCCAGCAGCCCATCGGTGTGCGCATAACCCGGCGCCCCCCAGGGGAAGCCGGTGAACCAGCTGGCGCGGGCCAGCTCCGCCAACAGCCAGGCGGCGACGTAGGCGAGCCCGTCCCAGGTCGGCCGGCCGGTGCGGCAGGCGGCCACGGCGGCCATCGCGGCGGCCAGGTAGAGCGACAGCAAGGCCGCCAGCAACACCACCGCCAGCGCCGCCAGCGGTGCCGCCAGCCCGCCGAAGTCGTGCATGCTGATGTAGAGCCACCACAGGCCCGAAACCAGCCAGCCCAGACCGAACAGCCAGCCCGCGCGTGCGGCCTGGCCAGGCGACATCCGCCCCACCGCCCAGGCCAGCAGCGCCAGCGCGGGGAATTGCAGGAACCAGGCGCCCAGCGGGGCACAGGAGGCCGTCAGCAGCGCGCCGGCCAGCGGCAGCGCCGCCCAGAGCCAGCGCGGCTGGGCCGGTGCGGCCCCCGCACGCTCACGCCACCACCACCTCACGCGGCGATCTCGTCCGGCGTCAGGCGGCGCACCTTGAACCAGCGCACCGCGCCGCCGCGGGCCAGCATCACACTGAACTCCAGGCCGTGCGACTGCACGGTCTCCCCGCGGCGCGGCACGTGGCCCAGCTCGTGGGCGATCAGGCCGCCCACGGTGTCGAAGTCCTCTTCGGGCAGCTGCACCGCCAGGGTCTGGTTGACCTCGGCGATCTCGGCGTCACCGGCCACGCGGTAGCTGCCGTCGGCCAGGGTGTAGACCCCGCTCTCGGCATCGGCCTCGTCGAATTCGTCCTCGATCTCGCCGACGATCTCCTCAAGCACATCCTCGATCGTGATCAGGCCGGCGGTGTTGCCGAATTCGTCGATGACGATGGCCAGGTGGTTGCGGTTGGAGCGGAAGTCGCGCAACAGCTCGTTCAAGCCCTTGGATTCGGGCACGAACACCGCCGGGCGCAGCAGCGTGCGCAGGTTCAAGTCCGGTGAGCGCTGCAGCTTGAGCAAATCCTTGGCCAGCAGGATGCCGATGATGTTGGCGCGCCCGCCCTCGGTGACCGGGAAACGGGAATGGCCGGTGTCGATCACCGTGGCCAGCACCTCGTCATACGGGGACTCGATGTCCAGCATGTCCATGCGGGGCTCGGCCACCATGACGTCGCCGGCCACCAGATCGGCCATGCGCAGCACGCCTTCCAGCATGGCGCGCGACTGCGGCTCGATCAGTTCGCGTTGCTCGGCCTCGGCCAGCGTCTCGATCAGCTCATCCTTGGAGTCCGGGCCAGGCGAGATGAACTCGATCACCCGCTCGAACAGGGTGCGGCGGTCGCCGCCATGGGGAAACGCAGGGCGCGTGCCCCGATGGGAACCGCCGCGGGGCGGTCGACTGGGCTGAGGTTCGGACACGAAGGGGGTGCCGGCAGTGGAGGAAGTCCAAGAATACTCGATTCACTTGACAGCGCATGACGCAAGGTCGAGAGTGCTCGGCCTTCTCGCGGCAAGCTGCCGCGGAAAACCTCACGGGCGCCCGGTGCCGCCGACGGCGAGACAATCCGGACCACCCTTTCCTGGAGTCCTGCATCCATGTCACTCATTCCCGCCACCATCCTCACCGGTTTTCTCGGCTCCGGCAAGACCACGCTGCTCAAGCGGGTGCTGCACGAGGCCCACGGCCAGAAGATCGCCGTGATCGAGAACGAGTTCGGCGCGGAGAACATCGACAACGACATCCTGGTGTCCGAAACCCAGGAACAGATCATCCAGCTGAGCAACGGCTGCGTCTGCTGCACCATCCGCGAGGACCTGCGCAGCACGCTGTCGGACCTGGCGGCCCGCCGCCGCAAGGGCGAACTGGACTTTGAGCGGGTGGTGATCGAGACCACCGGCCTGGCCGACCCCGGCCCCGTGGCCCAGACCTTCTTCATGGACGACGAGGTGGCCGAGAGCTACCAGCTCGACTCCATCCTGACCCTGGTCGACGCGGTGCATGCCAACGAGCAGCTGGACACCCGCCAGGAGGCCCGCCGCCAGGTGGGGTTCGCCGACCAGATCTTCATCAGCAAGACCGACCTGGTGAAGGACGACGCCGTCGAGGCCCTGTCGCACCGTCTCAAGCACATGAACCCGCGCGCGCCGCAGCGCCGGGTGCACTTTGGCGAAGTGCCAATCGGCGAGGTGTTCGACCTGAAGGGCTTCAACCTGAACGCCAAGCTCGACATCGACCCCGACTTCCTGAAGGAAGACGAGCATGACCACGATCACGACCATGCGCACCATGATCACGACCACGATCATGAACATGGCGAGCACTGCGACCACCCGCACCATCACCATCACGACGACGACGTGAAGTCCTTTGTCTTCCGCACCACCAAGCCGCTGTCGCCGGCCAAGCTGGAGGACTTCCTGGGCGCCATCGTGCAGGTCTACGGCCCCAAGATGCTGCGCTACAAGGGCGTGCTGTGCCTGAAGGGCAGCGACCGCAAGGTGATCTTCCAGGGCGTGCACCAGCTGATGGGCAGCGACCTGGGCCCCAAGTGGGCGCCGGGCGAGGTCAAGGAGAGCAAGATGGTGTTCATTGGCATCGACCTGCCCAAGGAAATCCTGCTGCAGGGTCTGGAAGGCTGCGAAGCCTGAGCCCCGTGGTGCGGCGTTCGGGCCGCACCACGCCCCCATCGCCGGCCAGGATCGCTACAATCCGCGCGCCCGAACGTGGTGGCCGCACCACAGCCCCCGCGTTCGCCAAGGGTATAAAGCCCTTTCACTCGCGCAGTGGTGAGGAGACCGACCGTGAGCAAGACACCGGCCAAACCGACGGCCCGGAGCCCAGGCCCCGAGACCGACGCCGCCAAGAAACCCTCCCCGCGGGGGACCGGCGTGAAGTCGGCCGCCCCCCGTCCCGCTGCCGCTCCGTCGGCGTCCACGGCCAGTTTCAACGACCGTTTCTCCCCGCCACCTCCCTCGGCCCGACCAGAACCCGAACCCATGAATGCAGTGAAGCCCGCCACGAAGGCCGACCCCAAACTCGCCAATGCCTGGAAGACCAAGGCCGGCCGCGACCTGACCGAGGCCGAGCTTCTGGCGATGCCCGACTCGGAGTACATGAATGACAAGCAGGTCGAGTTCTTCCGGACCCGCCTGCAGGCCATCAAGGACGACCTGCTCTCCAACGCCGGCCAGACGACCGAGAACCTGCGCGAGGACACCTCCATCGTGCCGGACCCGGCCGACCGCGCCACCATCGAGGAAGAGCACGCCCTGGAACTGCGCACCCGCGACCGTGAGCGCAAGCTGCTCAAGAAGATTTCCCAGTCGCTGGCCCGCCTGGATTCCGGCGAATACGGCTTCTGCGACGAGACCGGCGAGCCCATCGGCCTGGGCCGTCTGCTGGCCCGCCCGACCGCCACGCTGTCGCTGGAAGCCCAGCAACGGCGCGAAATGAAGCAGAAAATGTTCGGAGACTGATGTCCCGAATTTCTCAGCAGCAAGGCAGCACCCATGGCCAGCGGTAACGGAGAAGGCGTCTTTCGCCGCATGGTCAAGCTGGTGGCCCATCCGGCGCGCGAGCTGATCAGCCGCCCGCCGGACGCCGGCTCCAGCCAGTTTGCCGATGTCGAGAAGGCCGAACTCAAGGCCATGATCGAGCGCAAGCGGCGCAATGACTTTGTCCGCAAGCGCGAGCTCGACATGCTGCGCCGCATCCGGCGCGAGGGGCTGAGCGCCGAACAGGCCCAGGCCCTCAGCGCCTCCTCCCGCATCGACGACAGCGACGTCAAGGCCACGCAGCTGCCGGGCGGCCCGGACCGCAGCGTCAAGGCCAAGATCGACGCGATCGAGCGCCAGATGGTGGGCATGGCCGGCAGCGCCGCGGCCCGTATGCCCAAGGGGGTCACCCCGCCGCCGATGCTCAGCACCCCGGTGCCCGCGGCCCCGCCGGCCCGGCAACTGGCCACGCCGGCCCCCATCCCGACCCACAACGAGGATGCCACCCGGCCGATGACGGACTGGAAGGAAAGCGCGCCGCCGCCGACCGGCGCCGCCCATCCGCCAGGCTTGCCAGCGGGCATCACCGTGCCAGTGCTGCACGACACGCTGCCCCCCTTGCTGGACCTGCCGCCGCTGCCGGCGGCCTCCGAGGCCAGCCCGCCCTCACCCGCCGCCCCCGTGCCGGCCCCGATTCCCCAGGCGGCCGAGCCGGCGCCTGCGCCCCTGCCCGGCTTCGGCCAGGCCGCGCTGCCCGACATCGAGGTCAGCGAGATCGCCCACGACCAGGAACTCGACGAAGCGGTGATCGCGTTCGCAAACGCCGACTTCGCCCTGTGCGAGCGGGCGCTCAAACAGCTCACCAGCCCCGGCGGCCTGCGCCAGCAGCACCACGACACCTGGCTGGTGCTGTTCGATTTCTACCGCGCCACCGGCCAGCAGGCCCAGTTCGATGCCCTGGCCACGGATTACGCGATGCGGCTGCAACGCTCCGCCCCGCAGTGGTATTCGCTGCCGCGGCTGGTGGCCGACGCCACCACCTCTCCGGTGCGCGGCGCCGGCGCCAGCGAGGTCCAGGTGGCCTGGGTCTGCCCGCCCCGGCTGGACGTGGACGGCGTGACCCAGCTGCAGTCGCAAACCCTGCAACTGCCTCAGCCCTGGGCCCTGGACTGGAGCCGGCTGACCCATCTGGAGGCGGATGCGGCCGCCCGGCTGTACCGTGTGATGCAGGACTGGGCCCGCCAGCCGCTGCAGATGCAGTGGGTGGGTGCCGAGCAGTTGTTCCGCGTGCTGCAGGAGGCCGCACCGGTCGGCGTGCGCGATGCCGACCCGGCCCACTGGATGACGCGCATGGAAGCGCTGCGGCTGGTGAACCGGCCGGACCAGTTCGACGAAGTGGCGATCGACTACTGCGTCACCTACGAGGTCTCGCCCCCCAGCTGGGAGAAGCCGCGCTGCGTCGTGCGCCTGGGCGGCCCGAATGCCGCCACCCAGGAGGCCCCGCTGTCGGTCATCAGCGAAGCGGTGACCACGCTGCAGGACCTGGGCGAAGGCGAAGGCAACCAGAGCGTGACCTCGCTGGAACTGTCCGGCCAGCTTTCGGGCGACATCGGCGCCCTGCTGGGCGTGCTGGACAGCCGCCTGCATGGCGCCATGCAGGTCCGCATCTCGTGTGCACTGCTGATCCGGGTCGACTTCATCGCCGCGGGCGACCTGCTGAACTGGGTCATCGCCAAGCGCACCGAGGGCCGCGCGATCCGCTTCGTCGATGTGCACCGGCTGGTGGCCCTGATGTTCC
>JAYSCA010000128.1:0-6745 GCA_041915165.1 Ideonella sp. | reverse complement strand
CTGGTGGCCGTCAACCTGCGCGGCACCTTCCACGGCATGCGCGAGGCCGGGCGCCGGCTGCGGAACGGCGGGCGCATCATCAACTTCTCCAGCAGCGTGGTCGGCCTGCGGCTGGAGCGCTACGGCCTGTACGCCGCCACCAAGTCCGCGGTCGAGGCCCTGACGGCCATCCAGGCGCGCGAGCTGCGCGGTCGCGCGATCACGGTCAACGCGGTGGCGCCGGGGCCCACCGCCACCGCGCTGTTCCTGGAGGGCAAGTCGCCCGAGCTGATCGACACCCTGGCCCGGATGAACCCGCTGGAGCGCCTGGGCACGCCGCAGGACATCGCCGCGGTGGTGGCCTTCCTGGCCGGGCCGCAGGGCGGCTGGATCAACGGGCAGGTCATCCGCGCCAACGGCGGCATGGTCTGACCGGCGCGGGGTGCGCTAGGTCGGTGGGAGCTGCTCCGCCAAGGTCCGGCAGCGCGCCACCAGGAAGTCCCGCAGCTGCTGCAGGGCCGGGCTCAGGCTGGCCCGGTCGGGGCAGACCATCTGCAGCGGGGCCGGCTCGCCCCAGGCCAGTGGAAAGAGCGCGACCAGCCGGCCGGCCTGCAGGTCGGCCGCCACATCCAGGGCCGATTTGTAGGTGACGCCGTGGCCGGCCAGGGCCCAGCGCCGCACCACCTCGCCATCGTCGCTGATGCGGTCGCCACGCACCGGCACGGCCTGCGGCCCCCCTTGCGCCGTGGGCAGCTGGAAGGTCCAGCGTTCGTGGGTGTGGTCCCCCATCACGTAGCGCAGGCAGTTGTGCTGCTTCAGCTCGGCCGGCGTGGCCGGGCGGCCATGGCGCGCCAGATAGGCCGGCGCGGCACAGGCGATGCGCCGGTTGTCCGGCGCCAGCGGCAGCGAGACCAGGCCCGAGTCCGCCAGCTGGCCGTAGCGGATGCCGGCGTCCACGGTGGCGCGGAACAGGTCGGTGAAGCGGTCGCTGAGGCGCAGCTGCAGCTGCAGGCGCGGGTGCTGGGCCTGGAAGTCGTCCAGCCAGGGCAGCAGCACCTGCCGCCCCAGGTCGGAGGGCACCGACAGGCGCAGCGGCCCGCCGATCTCGGCGCGCCCCTGGTCCAGGGCCTCACGGCCGGCCGCCAGGGCGTCCAGCACGCCACGGGCATGGGGCAGGTAGCGACCGCCTTCGTCCGACAGCCGCATGCTGCGGGTGGAGCGCACGAACAAGCGCAGTCCCAGCTCGCGTTCCAGCCGCTGCACCGCGCTGCTGGCCAGCGCCGGGGTCAGGTCCAGTTGTCGGGCGGCGGCCGAGAAGCTGCCCGCTTCCGCCGTCTGGACAAAGACCTGCAGGTCGTCGATGCGGATCATTTTCCTGTCCGTAAAGAAAGTATTTGAGATTGGCTGTGCTTTATCTGTTGCAGACGTTAAATCAAAGTGCCTGTCCATGCCGGGTTCCGGCCTTTGCAACATTTCTTGGGAGCGCATCGACATGCACCGTTCTTTGTCACCGTGGTGGTTGGCGGCCTGGTTGGCCGTCGCGGGGTCCGTCCACGCCGAGGAGACGCTGATCCAGGCCCGTACGCTGGTGGTGGATCCTCATCTCGACACCGTCCAGACCCAGGGCGAGATCCTGGCGGCACGCCGCTATGGCACCTTCTGGTCCACCGGGGACGCCGCGCTGGCCCGTGCGGCCCTGGCGCCGGACTTCATGGACCGCACCCTGCCCCCCGGGCGGGCGCAGGGACTGCCGGGGCCGTTGGCCGCGTCCGAGGGCTTTCGCCAGGCGGTGCCCGACCTGCGCTGCGAGATCGAACAGATGATCGTCGCCGGTGACCGGGTCGTATCGCACCTGCGTTTCACCGGGCACTTCAGCGGCCGGTTCCAGGGGCGCCAGGGGCAGGGGCAGGCGGTGAACTTCATCGCCACCGACATCTACCGGGTCCAGGACGGTCGCATTGCCGAAAACTGGCATCTCGAGGACAACCTGACCCTGCTGCAGCAAATGGGGCTGGTGGCCCTGTGAGCAAGGGCCGGTCGAGTCAGGTCACACTCTCCCTCTCAGGAGCATTCACATGAAGATTGATCTCACGGGCCGCGTGGCCCTCGTCACGGCCTCGTCCTCCGGCATTGGCTACGCCATCGCCCAGGGCCTGGCGGACAGCGGCGCCGAGGTGGTGGTGCAGGGGCGCAGCAGCGCCACGGTGGACCGCGCGCTGCAGACCTTGCGGGCCGCGCTGCCACAGGCCCGCCTGCGTGGCGCGGTGGCCGACCTCAGCGACGCCGCCGGCGCCGAGGCCCTGCTGGCCGCCGTGCCGCGGGTGGACATCCTGGTCAACAACGCCGGCATCTACGGCCCGCAGGACTTCTTTGAGACCGATGACGCCACCTGGGAGCGCTACTGGCAGACCAACGTGATGTCGGGCGTGCGCCTGTCGCGCGCGCTGCTGCCGGCCATGGTGCGGCAGGGCTGGGGCCGGGTGGTGTTCATCGCCTCGGAATCGGCCCGCAACATCCCGGCCGACATGATCCATTACGGGGTCAGCAAGACAGCGCTGCTGGGGCTGTCCCGCGGCCTGGCCAAGCGGGTGGCGGGCAGCGGCGTGACGGTCAACAGCGTGCTGCCCGGGCCGACCCTGTCGGACGGCGTGGCCGAGATGCTCAAGGACGAGGTGGCCCGCAGCGGCCAGTCCCTGGAAGCCGTCTTCGATGGCTTCGTGCGGGCGCACCGGCCCAGTTCGGTGATCCAGCGCGCCGCCACGGTGGACGAAGTGGCGGCCATGGTGGTGTACGTCTGCTCACCGCAGGCTTCCGCCACCACCGGGGCGGCCTTGCGGGTGGATGGCGGCGTGGTGGATGACATCGTCTGACGCCGGGGCGGCGCGCCCGGCCGGTCTGGACCACCGCACCGCCGTCGCCCTGCTGGTGGCGGCGGTGTTCTTCATGGAGAACCTGGACGCGACCGTCATCACGACGGCGCTGCCGGCCATGGCGCGCGACTTCGGCGAGGTGGCCGCCCACCTGTCGGTCGGCGTCTCGGCCTACCTGGTGGCGCTGACGGTCTGCATCCCGGTCAGCGGCTGGGCGGCGGACCGCTTCGGGGCGCGGCGGGTGTTGGTCAGTGCGATCGTGGTGTTCACGCTGGCCTCGCTGGCCTGTGCCGCAGCACAGGGTCTGTGGAGCTTCACGCTGGCCCGCACGCTGCAGGGCATTGGCGGCGCGATGATGGTGCCGGTCGGGCGCCTGGTGGTGTTGCGGGGGTTGCCCAAGGCCGGGCTGGTGCGGGCCATTGCCATCCTGACCTGGCCGGGCTTGGTGGCTTTCATGCTGGGCCCGCCGGTGGGCGGCTGGATCAGCACCCACTGGGGCTGGCGCTGGATCTTCGGGCTGAACCTGCCGCTGGGGCTGGCGGCCCTGGCGGCGACGCTGTGGCTGGTGCCGCCGGGCGCCGCGCAGGCGCTGCGGTTCGATCGGCGGGGCTTTGTGCTCAGCGGCCTGGGCTTTGCGGGTTTCATGGCCGGCATCGAACTGGCCAGCCGGCCGGAGCTGCCGGCCTGGGCCTGGGCCCTCACCCTGGGGGCCGGTCTGGCTGGCCTGGCCGCGACGGCCCACCACCTGCGGCGGGCCCCGCAGCCCCTGTTCGGGCTCGGGCCGCTGGCCATCCCCACCTTCCGGGTCACGGTGGCGGGGGGCAGCCTGTTTCGCACCGCGATCGGTGCGGCGCCGTTCCTGCTGCCGCTGATGTTCCAGCTGGGGATGGGTTGGTCGGCGGTGGAGGCGGGCACCATGCTGCTGTGGCTGTTCGCTGGCAACCTGGCCATGAAACCGGCCACAACCGCGGTGATGAACCGTTTCGGCTTCCGGCGGGTGCTGGTCGTCAATGGCCTGCTGGTGGCGCTGGGCTTTGCCGGTTGCGCGCTGCTGCAGGTGGACACCCCGCGCGCCTGGATCGTGGCCCTGATGGTGGTGAGCGGCATGAACCGCTCGATGCAGTTCACGGCTTTCAATTCGCTGGGCTTTGCCGAGGTGCCCGAGCGGCAGATGCGCGATGCCACCACGCTGTTCTCGGTGCTGCAGCAGATGAATGCCGGCATGGGCATCGCGGTGGGCGCCCTGGCGCTGAGCGTGGCCGAACTGCTGCGGGGCACGCCCGCTGGCCAACCCGGGGTGGCCGATTTCCAGCTGGCGTTCGGCTTCATCGCCGGCCTGGCGCTGCTGGCGGTGCTGGACAGCGCGCGCCTGCCGGCCGATGCCGGCCACCAGGTGTTGCGGCGCTGAGGGCCCGGCCGAGGGCGGCCGCGGTGGCGCGGCTCCTGACCGGCAGTCATGAGCTCATAGCCATCCCGTCGTTGGGTTTCGGCGGGGGCCCGCCTACAGTGGCGCCCCTGTCTCATCAACCAAGGATGTCTCGATGTTGCGCCGTGTTTCGCTGCCCCTGTGGTCCGTGCTGATCGGTGGGGCGGCCGGTCTGCCGCTGGTGGCCCATGCCACCAACGGCTATTTCTCGCACGGCTACGGGGTCCAGGCCGAGGGCATGGCCGGCGTGGGCATTGCCTTGCCCCAGGACAGCCTGACCGGCGCGACCAACCCGGCCGGCACGGCCTATGTCGGCGACCGCGTGGACGCAGGCGTGAATCTCTTCGTGCCGACCCGCGGGGCCCAGATCGAAGGCAACGGCGCCGGGCTGGATGGCCGCTACAGCGGCAACGGTCGGCCCCATTTCTTCATCCCCGAGTTTGGCTGGACGCACCAGTGGGACGACCGGCTCAGCCTGGGGCTGGCGGTCTATGGCAATGGGGGGATGAACACCCAGTACAACCACAGCCCGTTTGCGGCCTTCGGGGTCACCGGCCACACCGGGGTCAACCTCGAACAGCTGTTCATCTCGCCCTCGGTGGCCTATCGGCTCAATGTCAGCCACACCGTCAGCCTGGCGTTGAACCTGGCGCACCAGCGCTTCTCGGCGCAGGGCATCGGGCCGTTCGGCTCGGCCTCGACCGCGCCGGAGGCGCTGAGCGACCAGGGCACCGACACCTCCACCGGCGTGGGTGTGCGGCTGGGCTGGATCGGGCAGCTGAGTCCGCAATGGCGGGTGGGGGCCACCTGGTCGTCGAAGATCTCGGGCCGCTTTGACAAGTACAAGGGTCTGTTCGCCGACCAGGGCGGTTTCGACATCCCGGCCAACTACGGGGTCGGCCTGGCCTACCAGCCCACCGAGGCCTGGACCCTGGCGGCCGATTACCAGGTCATCCAGTACAGCAGCGTGGGCGCGGTGGGCAACCCGCTCAGCCGGCTGGCGGCCGGGGTGCCGCTGGGCGCCTCGGACGGGCCGGGCTTTGGCTGGCGGGACGTGAAAGTGATCAAGCTGGGGGCGGCCTACCAATGGCAGCCGAACCTGACCCTGCGCGCCGGCTACAGCCACGCCACCCAGCCCGTGCCCGCCAGTGAGACCTTCTTCAACATCCTGGCGCCGGGCGTGGTGCAGCACCACCTGACCGTCGGCTTCACCTGGAAGGCCAACCGGGCGGACAGCTGGAGCGCCTTCTACGGCCATGCCTTCAACCGCACGGTGGCCGGCCAGCAATCCCTGCCCACCGCCTTCGGGGGCGGCGAGGCCCAGGTGCATCTGAAGGAAAACATCCTGGGCGTGGCCTGGGGCCGCGCCTTCTGACGGGGTTTGCCAGAATCCGGGGGTCTTCCCCATCCTGCGGCGGTTCAAGACCGACCGCAGGATGCCGACAATAGAAACGAAGACCCGGTCCGAGGAAGTCGCTTTCCCGGTGAGCGGGAGCGCGATCACTTTCCCCAGGGCGGATTCCATGGCGACTCTCTTGTGGCTTCAAACCGGAGCCTGCGGCGGCGATTCCCTGGCCATCCTGAGTGCCGAGTCGCCCAGCCTGGAGCAACTGCTGCAGGACTGCGGCGTCGAGTTGCTGTGGCATCCGTCCCTGTCGCATGGCCATGCCCGCCGGTTCGACCGGCTGGTTGACGACATCCTGTCCGGCCACCAGCCGCTGGACATCCTGTGCATCGAGGGCAGCATCGTCACCGCGCCGCGCGGCACCGGGCTGTACGACCCCTACCGCGGCCGCGGCAAGATGGACCTGGTGCGCGACCTGGCGGCCCGCGCCGACGTGGTGGTGGCCATGGGCACCTGCGCCGCGTTCGGCGGGGTGCATGCCGCGCCGCCCAACCCTTCGGACTGCATCGGCCTGCAATTCGACCACGCACAGCCGGGCGGGCTGTTGCCGGCCGACTGGCGGTCCCGCGGCGGCTGGCCGGTGGTGAACGTGGCCGGCTGCCCGGCCCATCCGCACACCATGACCCAGACCCTGGCCACGCTGGCGCTGGGCCTGCCGCTGCCGTTGGATGGCCTGAACCGGCCAGCCTCGCACTTCAGCACCGTGGTGCACCAGGGCTGCACCCGCAACGAGTACCACGAGTACGACATCGAGGACAGCCAGCCCGGTGGCCGGGCCTGCCTGTTCTTCAACCTGGGCTGCCAGGGCCCGCTGACCCAGGCGGTCTGCAATGCCGACCTCTGGAACGGCGTCAGCAGCAAGACCCGTGCGGGTGTGCCGTGTTTTGGATGCACCTCGCCCCAGTTCCCGCGCGATGGCGACCTGTTCCGCACCGAGAAGATGGGCGAGGTGCCCATCCGCTTGCCGCTGGGGGTGGAACGTCCACGCTACATGGCTTACAAGAACCTGGCCCGCGCGGCGGCACCGCAACGGGTGCGTGACAAGAAGATGAAGCCCTGAGCCAC
>JAYSCA010000127.1:0-6755 GCA_041915165.1 Ideonella sp. | reverse complement strand
GGCCGTCCTTGATCACGCGCTTAGCCGAAATCCACAGCGCTTCGTCCGAAAACCGCCCCGGTCTCCGGCCCCGCCCAAAGCTGTCTGGATCAACCCACCGACACAGAAAAATGCTGCCTAAATCCGCAGTCAAAGTGTCGTATTTTCATTGACAGGTTCCGAGCCTTGCTGACTGAAAAGATATAGACACAATTCTTCGAGTGAACCGCTAACCTCATGGATTGGCTCAAGTACGGCTCGTTGTCCTGCTCTGACCATGGCAACCCAGCTAGCGTTTCATCGATTACTAAGAACAGGCCCTCACTCTCAGCGTACTGGGATATTTGGACGAGAGCGTCGTAGGGGAATTTCTTGCCCGTAGAAAAGATGGGCCCGTTAATGAAGATGGCCTGGACCATCTGGGCCTTGGCCGCTTCGATGATCGATTTTGCCTCGATCTCTAGCCCCGAAAGCGGGTTCAGATGATGATAAACCGTCGCCACCCCGCAGCGCTCCAAGGATGACAGCAACGAGAAATATGCAGGCGTTACAACTAGCGCCCGTTTCATTCCCTTCTGCGTCAAAGCTTGAACGACAAGATGAATCGAAGTGGTGCCGTTGTGACAAAAGGCCATGAGATTGTATGGCAGGTCGAAATCAAGGTTGTCGCGGTAGAAACAAGAGACTGATTTTTTCAGCCATTCAGACGTATCCAGGAACCTGTATTTGGTGGCCGCCTCCGGCTCGATAGTAAGCGAGGATAGCAGTTCCACCGGCAGAATTACGTCGCCGGGTTCGTTGTGCCAGTCCGACAACGACCAATGAGACCGCCCTGTTTCTCCAGCATATCTGTCCTCCAGCTCATACAGCCAAGCCAGGGATGTATCCATGATAATTCCTAGTTATCTGCTTATAGTTAATTCTTTGGTGGTGTGGTTAATGTCATTGACCACTGGGGGTTACTATATCGTGCACACTACCACTCGGCTATGCGTTTCTCATCCTTTGCGTGCTTGCGCGCCTATCGCAGCCCCAGGCGCTTCATCATCTTGAGCAGTCCGACGCGGGACACCCCCAGCGTCCTGGCGGCTGCGCTGTGGTTGTTGCCCGTTGCGGCAAGGGCGGTGCCGATCATGCTGCGTTCAAGCGTGTGGATGGCTTGGGCCAGCGAGCTTGGAGCGGGCGTGCCGATGGCAGAGGGGGTGCCGCTGCGGGCGAACGAAAGGTCGTCGGGCCCGATACTGCCGTCGTCCGACGGATCGGCCAGGGCGGCGGCGGAGGCAATGACGGCTTTCAGTTCCCGCACATTGCCCGGCCAGTTCTGGCCCGCCACCCAGGCCAGCGCCTCGGACGTCAGGCGCAACGGGCGGCCGTTGCTGGCTTCCGCCAGGAAGCGCATCGCCAGCGGGGCGATGTCCTCGCGACGCTCGGCCAGGGCCGGGGTGCGCAGGATGATGCCTTTCAGGCGGTAGAAGAAATCCTCGCGGAAACTGCCTTCGGCCACCATAGCTTCCAAGTCGCGGTGGGTGGCCGACACCACCCGGACGTCGGCTTTTTGCGGCTGCCGGCCCCCGACCGGGGTGAAGGTGCCTTCCTGAAGGAAGCGCAGCAGCTTGACCTGCATGGCGGGTGGCATCTCGCCCACCTCGTCCAGGAACAGCGTGCCGCCATGGGCGGCGGCAAGCAGTCCGGCGCGGTCCTGGTGGGCGCCGGTGAAGCTGCCCTTCAGGTGGCCGAAAAGCTCGCTTTCCAGCAATTCGGCGGGGATGGCACCGCAATGAACGGCGACGAAAGGCGCATCGCGGCGTGGGCTGGAATCGTGCAGGGCGCGGGCAACCAATTCCTTACCGGTGCCGCTGGGACCAAGCAGCACGACTGGCAGGTCGGCGGGGCCGATCCGGCGCACCATCTCCTTTAGGCGCTGGATGGCCGGGCTGGCGCCGAAGATGCCGTCTTCCGCCTGTGCCTGGCGCAGGCGGGCCAACTCCTGTTCCAGCCGCCGCTTGGTCAAGGCGCGCTCGACCACCATGCGCAGCAGGTCGGGGTCGATGGGCTTCGCCAGGAAATCCCAGGCGCCGTTCGCCACCGCCCGCAAGGCGATCTGATGATCGGAATGAGCGGTCATCACCACCACCGGCACGGCGCTGAACGGGGGGATCAGGGCCAGTCCGGCCTCGGGCGTACGCTCGGGCGGCATGACCAGATCCAGCACCACCAGATCGGGGGCGGCGTCGCGGAAGATGTCGCGGGCACTGGCGCCATCCGGGGCGGTCAGCACGCGGTGTCCCTGTTTCTCCAGCCATGCGGCGGCAAGGCGCAGGAAGGCCGCTTCGTCATCGACCAGCAGGATGGTAGCGGGGATCATGACGGGAACCTCAGGGTGAAGCAGGTGGTCCAGCCGGGACGGGACGAGAGGGTGACGGCGCCGCCATGGGCCTGCATCACCTTGGCGACGATGGCCAACCCCAGCCCGGTGCCGCCGGGTGTGCGCGAGACGAAGGGCTGGAACAGGGTGGGTCGGATGTCGTCGGGGATGCCGGGGCCGTCGTCGCAGACATGGATCAGCACGGCCCCGTCACCGGCTTCCGCCGCCACCAGGACGCGGGCGCCGCCAGCGTTGGCCAGCAGGTTGTCCAGGGCTTGGGCCAGCCGCAACGGATCGGCCCGCAGGGTCAGACCGGACGGGATGTCCAACTCTACCGCGCCCCCGCGTACCGCCGCCGTCACGGCTTGGGCGGCATCCGCCGGGACGGGCTCCACGGCCCAGGGCTTGGCGTAATCCAGCAGGTCGCGCACCAGGGCGTCCATGCGAGTCAGTTGGGTGCGGATTTCGGCGCGGGCGGCGGGCTCGGCCTCGGCCGCCGCCATGGCGATGATGTTCATGGGGTTGCGCAGGTCGTGGGCGATGGTGGCGGCCAGGGCGCCCAGTTCCGCCAGATGCTGGCGCCCCATCTCGGCCTGACGCCGTTGTAGGTCGCGCAGCGCTTCTTCCCGCAGGCCGGCGGTAAGGTCGTAGCGCAAGGCGCCATAGGCCAGCACCGCCAGATACAGCGGCAACAGCAGCAGCGGCCACGGCGCCGCCGGGATGCCCAGCACCGGAAAGGCCAGCCCGGCCGCCGAGGCTAACCCCAGCAGGCAGGCCGCCAGAACCAGACCGATCCGCTTGCGGGCCGTTCCCTCGGCCCGGCGCCAGGATTCGAACAGCAGGGCAAAGCCCAGCCCAGCCAAGGCCAGGGTGGCGCCGCCCGCGATCAACCCCAATCCGTCATAGCGGAACAGTGGGATGTCGCCCCAGGGCTCGAAATGCCCGCTGCCTCCCGCCCAGGCCAGCAGCGTTGCCGCACCCGCCACCGAATAGGACCAGGGCAACAGGCCGCCGCCTCGCCCGGTCAGGCGCAGGCAGAAATGCAGGAAGCAGGCCGCCGCCACCGGCGCCAGCGCCATCAGCGCCGCGCCCAGCGTTCCCGACAGTATCAGGCCCAGGGCCCACAGGCCGACCAGCAGCAGAAAGACCGCCAGCGGCACCGACCCCGCCGCCTGACGGGCGCGCCACAGCAGGAAGCCCGCCATACCGGCCCCGGCCAGGGCGGTGGTGCCCATGGCCAAGGGCAATGCCAGGCTCAGTTCCATCCCGATCCCCTGTATCCATCGTTGACAGTCACGCTAGCGCAAATCGTCACCGCCGTTAACAGCCAAAGGGCGAAAATGGCGGATTTCGGTGTTCCTCAGGGTGGCATGGCGCTTGCGGATAGAGGTGAGGACGCAAAACGGAGACAATGCCATGAGCGTGAATATCCTGATCGCCGTGTGGGCCATCAGCCTAGTCCTGGCCCTGATCGCGGTGGCGATCCTGGCCCGGCCGCTCCGCATCCTGCTGGTGGATATTTGCGGTACCGAGCAGCGCGCCGTGTTCTGGACGCTCTATGCCTCGGTGCTGGTCGTCCTGGCGCCGTTGCTGGTGGTGTCGCTGCCCGGCTTGCTTGATGCCGCTGCGACTGTGGGGCTGGCGGCGGTGTTGCAGCGGGCGGTGTTCTATTCCCTGGCCGGGATTATCGCCGCCCTGCTGTTGATGGGCTATGCGGTGTGGAAACCGGTGGCGGTCATGGCCCTGGGCCGGGACCGGGCGCCATGAGCCGCATCCTGATCGTCGGCGGCACGGGCTTCATTGGCCACCATCTGACCGTTGCGTTGTGCGATGCCGGTCATGAGGTGGAGGCGTTGGGGCGGCGGGGGCTCGATCTAGCCCGCGCCGACGAGGATGAGATGGCGGCGCGGTTGTGCCTCGCCGACGTGGTCATCAATGCCGCCGGGCTGGTGCGCGACCAGGGACACAATTCCCTGCAAGCGGTTCATGCCGATGGCGCTTGCCGTCTGTTCCGTGCCTGCGAACGGGCCGGCCTCGGGCGGGTCATCCACCTGTCGGCCCTGGGCGCGGCAGCGGACGGCGCCACCGCCTATCAGGCCACCAAGGGCGCGGCCGAGGCGGCGTTGTCCACGACCGGCCTGGATTATTGCGTGTTGCGGCCGTCCGTGGTGATCGGGGCGGGCGGGGCCAGCACCATGACCCTGTCGGCCCTGGCGGCACTGCCCCGAGTGCCGCGCATCGGGCCGGGAACATGGCGGGTGCAGCCGGTCCATGTGGACGATCTGTGCGATCTGGTGGTGCGGCTGGTGGAGATGCCGGGCCACTTGCCGCGCCGCATCGACGTGGTCGGCCCCCAAGCCATGAATACCGACACCTTGACCGCCATCCTGCGCCATTGGCTGGGTTTGCCGCCGCCGCGCTGGCTGCCGGTACCAGAGGGGCTGCTATGGGCCATCGCGAGCGTTGGCGAAAAGGTTGCGGACGGGCCATTGAACCGCGACGTTCTCGCCATGCTCAAGGACGGCAACATTGCCGACGCGGCCGGGATTGAGGCGGCCCTGGGCCGGGCGCCGTGGACGCTGGCTCAAGCGTTGGCCCGTCATCCCGCCGGGCCGCCGGAACGCTGCCACGCCAGGCTGTTCTTCGTCCGGCCCACGCTGCGGCTATCTCTGGCTTTTCTGTGGATCGTCACCGGCCTGCTGTCGCTGGGGCTTTATCCGCTGGCCGACAGCCTGCGTCTGCTGGCGGGGCTGGGCATCCACGGCACCCTGGCCGATCTGGCCCTTTATGGCGGTGGCGCCTTGGACCTGGCGCTGGGGTTTCTGCTGCTGTGGCGCTGGCGCCCGGCCTGGGTCGGCACCATCATGCTGGCGCTCATGTTCGCCTACAGCCTGCTCGCCGCCGGTCTGCCCGCCGAATACTGGCTGCATCCCTTCGCCCCGTTGTTGAAGAACCTGCCCATCGCCGCCGCCACGCTGGTGATGATGGCCCTGGAGGACTGAGCCATGGACCCGTTGCTACTGAAGACCATCCACATCTTGTCGGCCATCCTGCTGTTCGGTACCGGCCTGGGAACCGCCTTTCACGGTATGGCCAGTAATCTGTCACGCGACGTGCGGGCCATCGCCGTCGCCAACCGCAACGTGGTGATCGCCGATTGGCTGTTCACCACGCCGACCGTGCTGATCCAGCCCGCCAGCGGCCTCTGGCTGGCCCATCTGCAAGGCTGGCCGCTGACCACCGGGTGGATCATGTGGTCTCTGGCGCTTTATGCCTTGGCCGGTATCTGCTGGCTGCCGGTGGTGTGGCTGCAAATCCGCATGCGCCGCATGGCCGAATTGGCGGCGGCCGAGGGCACGGCGTTGCCGCCCCTGTATCATCGCTGTTTCCGTATCTGGTTCGCCCTGGGCTGGCCCGCCTTCGCCGCCATGGTTGCCATCGTCGCCCTGATGGTCCTGAAACCGGAACTCTGAGGAGAAACGCCATGACGTCCACTCCGTTCAAGCGCCTGTTGGGCGCTGCCCTGGAAACCCTGCCGTCGCCGGTCCGCCATCTGCACAGCCTGGAGAAAGTCGCCTTCACCGCAGGCCGGGCAGACATCACCGCGGCGCGCAACCCCGCCGCTTGGGCGTTGTGCAAGGTCGCCGGTCTGCCTAGGCCGGGGTGGGACGTGCCGGTGACGGTGTCGTTCCATCCCGACGGCCAGGGCCGCGAGTTCTGGGAACGCCATTTCGCCGGACGCCGTTACGCCAGCACTATGGAGGCGCGGGTAGACGGCCTGCTGGTCGAGCATTTCGGACCGTTCGACCTGTTCTTTCAACTGACCCCAACAGACACCGGCTTGGCGTGGTCCCTGGCCGACTGGAAGTTCCTGGGTCTGCCGCTGCCGTCGTGCAGCCGACCTGTCATTGAATGCGTGGAAACCGCAGAGGGCGAAAATTTCGTCTTTGACATTGACGTCGCCTTCCCACTGGTCGGTTCGGTGGTGCATTACCGTGGGTGGCTGATGCCGTTGGAGCGTCCGTGACGGGCCGCCTGAGCGTATTACCCGGGTTGGGTAAATGTGATTCACAAAAGGGAAGTAACGGGGGGACGACGTCAATTAGCCTGGATATGGGCGGCGAAAGAATTGGCAAGCGAGAGCGGTGGGAGGTGGGGAGCGGGGTAAAGGTGGAGCCGCGAGGAGGGCCGCAGGAGGGCGCGAACGGGAAGGCGGGATCGGCCCTGGGATATGCTTGAGCTCGGGAGGCTGGGTTGCCGTTGAATCAAACGGCTGAGCCGATGCGGAACCTGTCAATGAAAATACGACACTTTGACTGCGGATTTAGGCAGCATTTTTCTGTGTCGGTGGGTTGATCCAGACAGCTTTGGGCGGGGCCGGAGACCGGGGCGGCTTTCGGACGAAGCGCTG